>DATCKS010000532.1:0-11444 GCA_036562265.1 Thermodesulfobacteriota bacterium
AGCCAGGAGTCGACGCGCCCATGACCGCAGCGACGCTCGTCCACGCCGCCCCTGTGCTCGGAGTCCTCGGCCTCCTCTTGGCCCTCGGGATCTACGCCTACATCAAGCGGCAGCCCGACGGCAACGAACGCATGCGCGAGATCGCCGACCAGATCCACCTCGGCGCCATGGTCTTCCTGCGCCGCGAGTACTCCATCCTCGCGGTCTTCATCGTGGTCGTCTTCGTGCTGCTCGCGCTCTTCATCGACCCGGCGACGGCGGTGGCGTTCGTCTGCGGGGCCATCTCCTCCATGCTTGCCGGCTACTTCGGCATGAACGCGGCCACCCGGGCCAACGTGCGGACCTCGCAGGCGGCCGCGAGCGGCAGCCAGGCGAAGGCCCTCTCGATGGCCTTCAACGGGGGGGCGGTCATGGGCCTCTCGGTCGCCTCGCTCGGCCTGATCGGCGTGGGGGTCCTCTTCTGGATCTTCGGCGGCGGCGACGCGGCGCAGGTGGCCGTCATCAACGGCTACGCCATGGGGGCCTCGTCGATTGCGCTCTTCGCCCGCGTCGGCGGCGGCATCTACACGAAGACGGCGGACGTCGGCGCCGACCTCGTCGGCAAGGTCGAGGCGGGGATCCCCGAGGACGACCCGCGCAACCCGGGGGTCATCGCCGACAACGTCGGCGACTGCGTGGGTGACACGGCCGGCATGGGGGCCGACATCTTCGAGTCCTACGTCGGCTCGATCATCGCGACCATCGCCATCGGCGCCACCGCCACCGCCGCGGTGACCGACCTCACCGGCGGCACGCGGTACGACCTGATGGCGCTGCCGCTCGTCCTCGCCGCCGTCGGCCTCGTCGCCTCGGTGATCGGCATCGGGACCATGAAGCTCTTCGAGAAGGGGAACCCCGCCGGGGCGCTCAGGTGGTCCACGCTGGTCGCCGCGATCCTCTTCCTCGTGTTCGCCTACGTCGTGGTGTCGGGGGCCTCGGTCAGCACCAACGTCTGGTGGGCCGTCGTGTCGGGCACCGTGGCGGGCCTCCTCATCGGGTACATCACCGAGTACTACACCTCGGCCGCCCCGATCCGGAAGATCGCCGAGGCCTCGCTCACCGGGCCGGCGACCAACATCATCAGCGGCATGGCGGTGGGGCTCCAGAGCACGGTCGCCCCGGTGCTCGGCATCGCGGCGGCCATCTGGGTGGCCAACGAGGTGGCGGGCCTCTACGGCATCGGCATCTCGGCCGTCGGGATGCTCGCCACGGTCGGCATCACCATGTCGGTCGACGCCTACGGTCCGATCGCGGACAACGCCGGGGGCATCAGCGAGATGGCGCACCTCGGGCCGGAGACCCGCCGCATCACCGACGGCCTCGACGCGCTCGGCAACACCACGGCCGCCATCGGCAAGGGCTTCGCGATCGGGTCGGCCGCGCTCACCGCGCTGGCGCTCTTCTCGGCCTACTCGCAGGCGGTCGACTTCGCGATCGATCCGGAGCGGGGCGGGGCGTTCCGCATGGAGGTGACCGATCCGTACGTCGTCATCGGGCTCCTCATCGGCGGCACGCTCCCCTTCTTCATCGGCGCCACGACGATGACCTCGGTCGGCAAGGCGGCCTTCAAGATGGTCAACGAGATCCGCCGGCAGTTCCGGGAGATCCCCGGTCTCATGGAGGGGACCGGCAAGCCCGACACGGCGCGCTGCGTGGACATCTGCACGCGCGCCGCGCTCGCGGAGATGATCCTGCCGGGCGTCACCGCCGTCCTCGCGCCGGTCGTGGTCGGCGTCGTCCTCGGCCCGGCCGCCCTCGGCGGCATGCTCGCCGGCGCGACGCTCGCCGGCGTGCTCCTCGCCCTCATGATGTCGAACGGGGGAGGGGCCTGGGACAACGCCAAGAAGTACATCGAGGGGGGCGCTCACGGCGGCAAGAAGTCGGAGGCGCACAAGGCCGCCGTCGTCGGCGACACGGTGGGCGACCCCTTCAAGGACACCTCCGGACCGTCCATGAACATCCTCATCAAGCTCATGTCCATCGTTGCGCTGGTGATCGCGCCGGTGATCGCGCGCCAGCTCGTACCGTAACAGGCCGAACGGCCGGCCGCGCCGGCGCGACGGGGGCAACGGGGCCCCCCGCGCCGGCGGCCGGCCGGCGGTTCACGAGGACGCCATGTCCAGCACCACCCCCGCCTTCGACGGCATCGGGTCGACCGTCGGTCTCATCTTCGTCATCAGCCTCCTCTCCCTCGGATTCGCCGCCTGGCTCGCCGTCTGGGTCCTTCGCAAGGACGCCGGTACGTCGGCCATGCGGGTCATCAGCGACGCCATCCAGGAGGGCGCCGAGGCCTTCCTGCGCCGGCAGTACCGGACGATCGCGTGGCTCTCGCTCGTCGTCGCGGGGCTGCTGCTCGCCTTCTACGGGTTCGAGAAGGGCGACTGGTCGCTCTCGGGCAAGATCGTCGCCTCGTTCCTCATCGGCGCGCTCTGCTCGGCCCTGGCCGGGTACATCGGCATGTACGTCTCCATCCGCGCCAACATCCGCACCGCCTCGGCGGCACGCACGAGCCTGGGGGGCGCGCTGGCGATCGCGCTGCGCGGTGGCGCGGTGTCGGGGCTGACGGTCGTGGCGATGAGCCTCGTCGGCGTGGGCGGGCTCTTCGTCCTGTTCGGCGGGATGGGGTCGCCGGAGGCGGCGCGGACCGTCCCGTACCAGATCGTCGGCTTCGGCTTCGGCGCCTCCTTCGTGGCGCTCTTCGCGCAGCTCGGCGGCGGCATCTACACCAAGGCCGCCGACGTGGGGGCCGACCTCGTCGGCAAGGTCGAGGCCGGCATCCCGGAGGACGACCCGCGCAACCCCGCGGTCATCGCCGACCTCGTCGGCGACAACGTCGGCGACTGCGCCGGCCGCGGCGCCGATCTCTTCGAGTCGACCGCCGCCGAGAACATCGGGGCGATGATCCTCGGCGTCGCGCTCTACCCGATCTACGGCTGGGGCGGCATCCTCTTCCCGCTCGTCGCCCGGGCGTTCGGCCTCGTCGCGGCGATCGTCGGGATCATGTCGGTCAAGGCGAAGGAGACCGAGGACCCGATGACCGCGCTGAACCGGGGCTACTACGTCACCTCGGCCCTCGCGATCGCCGGCTTCTACGTGGCCGTCCGGTGGCTCCTCGGCAACAACGGCTGGTTCTTCGTCGCGGGCGTCATCGGCATCCTCACGTCGATCGCCTTCGTCTACATCACGCAGTACTACACCGAGTACCGCTACCGTCCGGTGCGCGACATCGCCCAGGCGTCGCAGACCGGGCCGGCCACGAACATCATCGCCGGCTTCGCGGTCGGACTCGAGTGCACCGCCGTCCCGGTCTTCGTCATCTCGGCGGCGCTCCTCGGCGCCTTCTACTGCGGCGTCCAGAGCGACATCCAGGCGGCCGGCGTGAGCGACATCCAGGCGGGCCTCTACGGGACCGCCGTGGCCACCATGGGGATGCTCGGCACCGCCGCCTACATCCTCGCCATGGACACCTTCGGGCCGATCACCGACAACGCGGGTGGGATCATCGAGATGAGCCAGCAGCCCGAGGAGGTCCGGCAGAAGACCGACCGCCTGGACGCCGTCGGCAACACCACGAAGGCGCTCACCAAGGGGTACGCCATCGGCTCGGCGGCCCTCGCCGCGTTCCTCCTCTTCTCCGCCTACCTCGACGAGGTCTCGACGCTCACCGGCCGGCCGTTCCACTCCGTGGACCTCGGCAAGATCGAGGTCTTCGTGGGGGCGCTGCTCGGCGCCATGCTCGTCTTCTGGTTCAGCGCCCTGGCCATCAAGGCGGTCGGCAAGGCGGCCTACTACGTCATCAACGAGGTGCGCCGCCAGTTCAGGGAGAACGCCGGGATCATGGCGGGCACGGCCAAGCCCGACTACGCCCGGTGCGTCGACATCGTCACCGGCGGCGCGCTCCGGCAGATGGTCGTGCCGGGCCTCCTGGCCGTCGTCATGCCGGTCGCGGTCGGCCTCGTCCTCAGGGCCGAGGCGGTGGCGGCCTTCCTCATGGTGGGCACCATCGCCGGCATCCTGGTCGCCCTCGTGCTCAACAACGGCGGCGGCGCCTGGGACAACGCCAAGAAGTTCATCGAGACCGGACAGTACGGCGGCAAGCGCTCGGAGGCGCACAAGGCGGCCGTCGTCGGCGACACCGTCGGCGACCCCTTCAAGGACACCGCCGGGCCGTCGCTCCACGTCCTGATCAAGCTCCTCAGCACGATCACGCTCGTGCTCGCGCCGCTGTTCATCTGAGCGGTCCCGCTCCACACCGTCCGTGCGCCCCGCGCGGCGATCCCGCGCGGGGCGCGAGCCGCCTTCCGCCCTCCGTAATAGACCTGATTGATCCCCTCCGGCCCGGGCAGTACCCTCGGCCAGCTTTCAACAGGAGGTGGCCTGTGCGTGCGAATGTTGCGCTGCTCCTCGCGCTCGTCCTCGGCGTCCCCACGGCATCCGCGACGGCGGAGGAGTCATCGAAACCCGGCGGCATGGTGGCCCGTGAGGTCGAGGTGATCGCGACCGTCGAGGCGATCGACCGCGACGAGCGAGTCGTCACCATGCGCGGGCCCCAGGGCCGCGTGGTCGACCTCAAGGTGCCGCCCGAGGCTGAGAACCTGGACCAGGTCGAGGTCGGCGACCGGGTCCGGGTCCGCTACCTCGAGGGGCTCGCCATCAAGGTGGAGCCTGCGGGAGGGGAACCGAGGGCCAGTCAGTCCGGGACCGTGAAGCTCGCGCCCAAGGGCGAGACGCCGGGAGGGGTTGCGGTGCAGGTACGGCAGATCCGGGCGCGCGTCGACGCGGTCGACCAGGCGCAGCGCACCGTGACGCTCACGGGCCCGCAGGGGCGGACCGTGACGCTGCCGGTGGACCCGAGCGTCGAGCAGTTCGACCAGGTGAAGCCGGGCGACGACGTGGTCGTCACCTACGCCGAGTCCCTCGCGCTCTCCCTCGTGAAGGAGTAGCGCAAAGCGGCCGGCCCCTTCCTCCCGGCGGGGAAGGGGCCGGGCGTTCCCTCATCAGTTGAACCCGGGCCTCAAGTACTCCCACTCGAACGTCGTCGGCGCCATGGGGCGCGGCGTCTCCTGGTCGAGGCGGGCGCCGCTCGAGAGCTGGCGGTAGCGGACGTACTCCGCCTCGCGCCCCACGTAGAGACACTTGCACCCGTAGGGGTCGGCGAGCGTGTACACCGGCTCCCCCTTGTACTCGCGGGGGACGACGACCAGGGCCGGGGTGAGCTGCTCGAGCTTCGCGAGCTTCTCCGGCGTGTCCGCCAGGATCATCCGGAAGCCGGCCTGCTGGACGAGCTCGATGGGCGTCGGGAGGGGGCCTGCGGCGAGCGGCGACGCGGTCGAGAGCACGCCGGCGGCGAGGCCGGCCACGAGGCCTGCGAGTGGGCGGATCATACGAGCCTCCTTGACGATGTGAGGAGCGTACCCCGGCCGTTGGCCGCGACAATCGAGCAAAACCCTGAGGTCCTCGAGCGCCTCGTCGGCGCTCCGCGACCATCCGCGCCGCCTGAGAATCGATCGTCCCGGGAAGAGGGGGCGGCTCGGGTCGAGACGAAGGGATCTATCGCCCTGCGAGGGATCGCCACGCGGTCGTCCGGGAGCCGGCGCGGCACGCCGCGGGGCACGAGCCGCCCGGCGTCGGGAGTATTCCCGATACTGCCGTGTCCACGCGAAGCGTATCGTGACCTTCGGCGCATCGTACGCCCCTCACCGGAGGAACAGGATGAGCACGGACGTCTCGACCGGAACCCCGATCGACCACTTCTTCTCGGTGACGGAGGCCCGTCTCGACCGCTGGCGCGCGCTCCACATGGCGACACGGGGCTGGGCGGCCGCGCCACAGGCGAAGGCCGCCAGGGAGAAGACCGAACAGGGACTCACCGACCTGCGCCCCCTGGAGGCCTTCCACGCGTTTCCGGGTCCGAGGCTGATCGACGTGCTCGCCGAGCGCATCGCCGCCGGGGACGCCATCGGCGCCGCCCGCCTCGTCCAGCGCATCAGCTACGCGCTCCTCGCGCGCACGTACCGCAGCGACCCCGGCGAGTGGGACGTGAGCGAGGAGCTGGCTGCCGGAGGGACCGAGCGGCTGCCGCCGGCCCTCGAGGGCGGCACCGTGCACCGACCCTATTTCGAGGTGCTGTTCGTGACGCCGGCGCCGAGCCAGCGGTGGCCCGCCGTCGGTCAGGAGATCCGGCGGCTGCGGCGTCCCCAGGACGAGTTCGTCTACGAGCCGGTCTTCGTCGGCAGCTTCGAGGACGCCGTGCTCGGGACGGTGCTCAACGCCGAACTCGAGGCCGTCGTCATCTACGACGGCATTCCGTTCCCGTCGAGCTACCAGGCGCCGCTCATGCGCAGCTTCCTCGAGACGCATCTCGGCGTCGACGGCGGAAGCCTGGCCCCCCAGGACTTCGGGCTCGCGCTCGCGCGGGTCGTCAAGCGCATCCGGCCGGAGCTCGACGTCTACCTCCTCACCGATCGCGAAGTCGAGAAGGTGGCCGGCGACCCGGCGCTCTCCGGCATCCGCCGGGTCTTCTACGAGGTCGAGGAGCTGCTCGAGCTGCACCTGAGCCTCTTGTCGGGCGTCGCCACACGTTTCGACACGCCGTACTTCAACAACCTGAAGCGGTACGCCCAGCGGCCGATCGGGACGTTCCACGCGCTGCCGATCGCGCGCGGCAAGTCGATCTTCAAGTCCGACTGGATCCGCGACATGGGGGAGTTCTACGGCGTGAACCTCTTCCTCGCCGAGTCGTCGGCCACCACCGGCGGCCTCGACAGCCTCCTCGAGCCGACCGGGAACATCAAGGTCGCCCAGGACAAGGCCGCCCGGGCGTTCGGCGCCGACCGCGCCTTCTTCATGACGAACGGCACGTCGACGTCCAACAAGGTGGTCGAGCAGGCGCTGCTCAGGCCGGGAGACATCGTCCTGGTCGACCGCAACTGCCACAAGTCGCACCACTACGGCATGGTCCTCGCCGGCGCGCAGCCGCTCTACGTCGAGGCCTATCCGATGACGGCGTACTCGATGTACGGCGGCGTGCCGCGGAGGAGCCTCAAGAAGGCGCTGCTCGACCTCAAGGCCGACGGCCGCCTCGACCGAGCCCGGATGGTCGTCCTCACCAACTGCACCTTCGACGGGCACATCTACAACGTCAAGCGCGTCATGGAGGAATGCCTCGCCATCAAGCCGGACCTGGTCTTCCTCTGGGACGAGGCCTGGTTCGGCTTCGCCCGCTTCACGCCGTTCTACCGGGGGCGGACGGCGATGGGCGCGGCGGCGGCCCTGCGGGAGCAGTTCGCCGACCCGGCCTCGAAGAGGACGTTCGCCGAGCAGCGAGCGACGCTCGGCGCCGACCTCGATCCGAGGGACCCGCGCCTGCTCGAGACGCGGCTCCTGCCGGACCCGGACGCGGCGAAGGTCCGCGTCTACCAGACGAGCTCGACGCACAAGTCCATGTCCGCGTTGCGGCAGGGCTCCATGATCCTCGTGGCCGACGAGGACTTCCCCCACGTCGAGGCGCCGTTCAAGGAGGCCGTCTTCACCCATACCTCGACGTCCCCGAACCTCCAGATCATCGCGTCGCTCGACGTGGCCAGAAGGCAGATGGAACTCGAGGGCTACGAGCTGGTCATGCGGGCCATCCAGCTCGCCCTGGTGATCCGCCGCGAGGTCAACACCCACCCGCTCGTGTCGAAGTACTTCCGGATCCTGACCGCGGCGGACATGATCCCCGCCGAGTTCCGCGCGTCGGGGTTCGAGGACTACCTCGCGCCGGGGACGCGCTGGCCGAAGGCGCTCGCGGCGCTGCGGGACGACGAGTTCGCCCTCGACCCGACGCGGCTCACCCTGGTCTGCGGATCCGCGGGCTACGACGGCACCCAGTTCAAGGGGCTCCTGGCCGAGAAGTACGACATCCAGCTCAACAAGACCTCGCGCAACAGCGTGCTGCTCCAGACCAACATCAACAACACGCGGAGCGACGCCGCCAACCTGATCAAGGTGCTCGTCGAGATCTCGCGCGACATCGACCGCCGGCTCGAGGAAGGGGGCGAGGCGGACCGGCAGGCCTTCGCGACCCGGGTCAAGGCGCTCATGGAGGACGTGCCCGAGTTGCCGAACTTCAGCCGCTTCCACGAGAGCTTCCGGGACGCGCCCGACGCCTCGACGCAGGAAGGCGACATGCGGTCGGCCTTCTACATGGCCTACGACGAGTCCGCGTGCGAGCACGTCGGGCTCGGAAGCCCCGAGATCGACCGGCGACTCGCGTCGGGGCCGGAGCTCGTCTCGGCGAGCTTCGTGATCCCGTATCCACCGGGCTTCCCGATCATGGTGCCGGGGCAGGTGATCACCGCCGACACGATCGAGTTCATGCGGAAGCTCGACGTCAAGGAGATCCACGGCTACAACGCCGCGCTGGGGCTCAAGCTCATCCGTCCGGAGGCGCTGGCGTCCCGGCCGGCGGCGCCGCGGCCCGCGCTCCGCAAGAGCGCGTGAGGAGGAGGCGACCGTGACCGCGTTCTTCCAGTTCCTCGCGGACAACCCCTACATCCTGCTCTTCCTCGCGGTCGGCCTCGCCATCTGGGTGGGCCGGTTCAGCGTGAAGGGGTACGGGCTCGGCGCGGTAGCCGCCGCGATCATCGTGGGCTGCGGCCTGTCGACGTTCGCGTCGCTCTACGGCGTCGAGCTCACGCTCGACAACTTCGTGAAGAGCCTCTTCTACTACCTCTTCATGTACGGGGTCGGCCTGCGCGTCGGCCCGTCGTTCGTGAACAGCATCAAGGGCGACGGCGTCAAGTTCCTCGTGCTGGCGGTCGTGTCGTCCGTCCTCGGCCTCACGCTGGTCGTCGCCGGGGCGAGACTCTTCGACCTGCCGATCGGCGCGGCGGGCGGGATGCTGGCCGGGTCGCAGACCATGTCGGCCGCCATCGGCTCGGCGGAGCAGGCGGTCACGTCCGGAGTCGTCAGGCTGCCGGAAGGGACCACGGCCGAGCAGGCCTCGGCCATGATCGCGCTCTCCTACGGCATCACGTACATCTGGGGAACGGTCGGCATCATCCTGATCTGCAAGTACCTGCCCCGCTGGTGGGGCGTCGACGCGAAGGCGGCGGCGAGGCAGTACGAGGACGAGTACGGGGTCCGCAACGTGGACGACGCCGGGCTGAGCGGCTACCGGCCGTTCGGGCTCAGGGCGTATCGTCTCGAGAACCGGGCGATGGTCGAGCGGACGGTCGGCGACCTCCTTCGGGAGCACCCCGAGTACAAGGTCGCGAACGTCGTCCGCGACGGGGAGTCGATCGGCGCCGGCACGGACATCGTCCTGCACAGGGGGGACGTCGTCGCGCTGGGCGGTCGGATCGAGGCGCTCACCGAGAAGATGGGGCTCATCGGGCCGGAGGTGCCCGACGTGCGGGCGCTCAACATCCCGCTCGACGCGGCCGAGATCCTGGTGACCAACCGGGCGGTGGAGGGCAAGCCGCTCAAGGAGTTCCGAACGGCCGACTTCGCCGGCCAGATCCAGCTCGGCCGGATCGAGCGCGCCGGCGTGCCGATCCCCATAGGGCTCGAGACGAAGCTGCAGCGCATGGACGTGCTGACCGTCGCCGGGCTCAAGGGCGCGGTGGAGCGGGCGGCCGCCCTCATCGGCCGGATCGCGAGGCCGAACTCGACGACCGACCTCTTCACCCTGGCCGCCGGCATGATCCTCGGCTTCCTGATCGGCCTGATCCAGTTCCCCGCGTTCGGGGCCAAGGTCGGCCTGGGCAACGCGGGCGGGCTGCTCCTCTCGGGCGTCATCGTCTCCTCGGTGGCCTCCAGGCTGCGCTTCTTCGGCAACACCCCGAACGCGGCCCGGAACATCCTCGAGGACCTGGGGCTCATCGTCTTCGTGGTCATCGTCGGCATCAACGCGGGCTCCTCGCTCCTGGCGCAGCTCACCGGCGCCCTCGCGGCCAAGATCTTCCTGGTCGGCTTCGTCGCCTGCACCATCCCGCCCTTCATCGTCTGGGCGATCGGGTATCACCTCTTCAAGATCAACCCGGCCGTCCTCATGGGCGGCGTGGCGGGCGCGCGCAGCCACTCGGGGCCCGCCCGGGAGGCGGCAAAGGAGATCGACAGCTCGGTGCCCTGGATCGGTTTCCCGGTGGGCTACGCGGTGTCCGGGGTCCTCCTGACCGTCTTCGGGTACTTCGCCATGATGCTGGCGCAGTAAGGCTCGACCGGCGGGCCTGCCAGGCCGAGGGGAGACGTTGCGTGAGGACGATCCAGCTCGATGTGATCCAGACGCTGCTCGTGGCGTTCGTGGCGCTCTTCGGAGGGCGGGCGCTCGTCGACGCCGTCCCGGCGCTCACGCGCTACAGCATCCCCGCCGCGGTCGTCGGGGGCGGCCTCTTCGCGGTGGTGCTGGGCGTGCTCGGGCGGGTCTTCGGGGTCCAGGTCGCGTTCGACACGAGCATGCAGGACGCGCTGCTCCTCGCCTTCTTCACGACGATCGGGCTCTCCGGCGACGTCCGGTCGCTCCTGCACGGCGGCCGGGCGCTCTTCGTCTTCCTCGCGGCGGCGATCGGGCTCATCGTGGTCCAGAACGCCATCGGCGTGGCGGTGGGGCTCGCGATGGACCTCACGCCGACGATGGGCCTCACGCTCGGCTCGATCACGCTCACCGGCGGCCACGGGACCGGTGCCGCCTACGCGCAGAACTTCGCCGAGGTCCAGAACATCCGGGGCGCGATGGAGGTGGCCATGGCCGCGGCCACCGCGGGGCTCGTGATCGGCGGCATCGTGGGCGGCCCGGTCGCCGAGCGCCTCATCCGCCGGTACGGGCTCACGGGAAGCGGCGGGGAAGCCGCGGCCGGCGCGGCCGAAGGCGCCGAGGAGCCGATCACGACCGACTCCCTGCTCCGCACGTTGCTCGCCGTCCTCGTCGCGCTCACGGTGGGGCGCATGCTCGGCGCCCTCGCGGCCGACTGGCCCATCGTGCTGCCGCGCTTCATCTGGTGCCTGCTCATCGGCCTCGTGATCCGCAACGTCGCCGCCGGCGGCGTCTACAGGGTCGATCAGTCCACCGTCGATGCGCTCGGCAGCGTGGTGCTCTCGATCTTCCTCGTCGTGGCGCTCATGGCGCTCCGGTTCGGCGACCTCCTGGCCCTCGCGGGCCCGCTCCTCGCGATCCTGGCCCTGCAGACGATCGCCGCGGCGCTCTATGCCACCTGGATCACGTTCCGCGTCATGGGACGCAACTACGACGCGGCCGTCATGTCGGGTGCCCACGTCGGCTTCGGTCTCAGCAGCACCGCGATGGCCCTGGCCATCATGCGGACCCTGACCAACCGTCACGGGCCCGCGCCCCTGGCCCTGCTGCTCGTCCCCCTGGTCGGCGCGTTCTTCGTCGACATCATGAACGCGCTCCTCATCCAGGG
>DATCKS010000538.1:0-1708 GCA_036562265.1 Thermodesulfobacteriota bacterium
CGCGCCGCTCGTCTTCGCCGAGCGGCTGCTGGACCCCGCGAACGGGTTCCGGGCCGCGGCCGCGTTCCTGATCTTTTGCGCGATCGCCGGGGCGGTCTACCTCTTCAACGACCTCGTCGACCGGGAGGCCGACCGTCTTCACCCGCGAAAGCGGACCCGCCCGCTCGCGTCGGGAGAACTGTCGCCCGGCGCCGCGGTCGCCGCGCTGGCGCTCCTCGTGCCGGCAGCCGTCGCGGCCGCCGTCTGGCTGGACATCGGCTTCGCCGTCGTGTGCGGGACCTATCTGCTGATCAACGTCGGCTACACGCTGTTCTGGAAGCACGTCGTGCTCCTGGACATCTTCCTGATCGCGGCCGGCTTCGTGCTGCGCGGGATCGGTGGCGCGGAGGCGCTCGACGTGGCGATCTCGCCGTGGCTGCTGCTCTGCACTTTCTTCCTCGCCCTCTTCCTGGCCGCGGGGAAGCGGCGCCACGAGCTGGTCTCGGTCGCGGATCCCGCGGCTCACCGCCCGATCCTCGCCTCGTACAGTACGCTCCTCGTCGACCAGTTGATCGCTATCCTCGCCGCGGTGACGGTGGGGACGTATGCGCTGTACACCATCGCCGAATCGACGCGCGCACACTTCGGGACCGAGCGACTGGCCTACACGATCCCCTTCGTCGTCTTCGGTATTTTCCGGTATCTTTACCTGGTGTACCACCAGAACGGCGGCGGGCGGCCCGAAGAAGCGCTCCTGACCGACCGGCCGCTCCTCGCGAGCGTGCTGCTATGGGGCGCCGCGGCCGTGATGATCATCTACGTCCTCGGTTGAGGTCCCATGACGTCATCGTCGACGCTCGGTCGGGAACCGGCTGAGGCCCTGGGAGCGCAAGCGGCCCCGGCGGCGATACGGCCCCCCGAAACGCAACCGGCCCCGAAAGCATCGAGGCTCCCGGACGCAAGAGCGCACCCCCGGGCATCCAGGCCCTCGAAGGCGACGCGCTGGCGGACCGCGGTGGTGATCGGCGCCTCCTCGGGGATCGGAGCGGCGCTCGCGAACCGCCTCGGCGCGCAGGGTACGCGGGTCGCCCTCGTCGCGAGGCGCGGGGAGTTGCTGAACGCCCGCATCGCCGAGCTCGAGGAACGATTCGGCCCCGGCTGCGCCCGCGCCTACGCCCACGACGTCCGCGAGGTCGACGAGATTCCCGATCTGTTCGGCCGCATCGAGGACGACCTCGGCCCCCTCGAGCTGGTCGTCTACGCGGCAGGCGTAATGCCCAGGATCGGGTGGGAGGATTACGACTCGGCGGCCGACCGGGAGACCCTCGAGATCAACCTGATCGGCGCGGTGGCGTGGCTTAACGAGGCCGCGGACCGGTTCCGCCGTCGGGGCGGCGGCACGATCGTCGGGATCGGATCGGTGGCCGGCGACCGCGGGCGCGGCGGCAACCCCGCGTACGCGGCGTCCAAGGCGGGACTCGCGAATTACCTCGAGTCGCTCCGCCACCGGCTCCTGTACGACGGCGTCAGGGTCGTGACCGTGAAGCCCGGGTTCGTGGACACGCCGATGACGGCGGGGCTGCCCGGGCTGCGCGGCGTGGTCTCGGCGGATCGCGCGGCGGAGCTGATCCTCCGCGCCGCCGCCCGAGGCCGCGCCGTGGCCTACATCCCCGAGCGCTGGCGCTGGGTCAGCCTCGTCGTCCGGGCCATTCCCTCGCGGCTCCTGGCC
>DATCKS010000548.1:0-6692 GCA_036562265.1 Thermodesulfobacteriota bacterium
GGTCGTGGTGGAACTCGGACGATCGCGAAAGGCCAATGGCGCGGAGTGGACGTGCCCCTATCGCATCCGCGGTCTGGGGCTACGGGGCATTCGGTACGCGAAGGGGCTGGATGCGATACAGGCCCTGCTGATGGCTCTGGACGGTATTCGAGCCGCTCCGGAGTCGAGCGGGAGACCTCTCGTCTGGGCCGGCGGAGACCCGGGCGAGTCCGTCGATACCGGCTTCCCGAGGTTCGTTCCCACGTTCTTCGGCGCGGAGTTCTCGAGGCGAATGGGACGGCTCATCGATCGCGAGGTCGAGAAGCGCGCTCGGGAGCTCGAGGGCAAGCATCGGCGACACCTGACACACGGAGGGAGAGCCAGGCCTCAGCGGATCGGGAGATCCAGCTGAGCGGCTGCCTGGAGCGCGTTCGGCGTGCTACGGCGGACCGGCAGCCGCCCGCCCTGGCCTACGTCCGACGAGCCGGGCGCGAGAGCCTGAACTTGGGCTCCCTGGCTACCGGGCCGGGTATCATGCCCCCGACAGGTGCGGTTCGTCGGTCGAGACCGGGGCGGCTTCGCCCTCCACGGACCTGCCCGGACAGGAGCGCCGTCCGCTCTGGTCCTCCTCGACACGGGGCAAGCCGCGGAAGTTCCAGCCGCCGTGTCACACGGCGCCGGGCCGTCTCGTCACGCCTCCGGAGAGGGTTCCCGACGGGCATGAGGAGGAACAGGTGAACCGGCAGCGGGCGACGGATGGCGTGATGGCGGGAGCGGACGGGCAGGAGGCGGCGGCGAGTTTCGACCCGCTCCGTCCCCGGTTGACCCGCATCGCGTACCGGATGCTGGGATCGGTGGCGGACGCGGAGGACGTGGTCCAGGAGGCGTTCCTCCGCTGGCTCGATACCGACAGGGGTGCGGTCCGCGAGCCGGAGGCGTTCCTGCGCCGCGTGGTGACGCGGCTCTGCCTCGACCACCTCAAGTCCGCGCGGCACCGGCGCGAGACCTATGTCGGGCCCTGGCTGCCGGAGCCGGTCGTCGAGGCGGCGGAAGGCGAGATCGACGACGTCACGCTGCCGCTGCTCCTGGCGCTCGAGCGCCTGTCGCCGCTGGAGCGCGCGGCGTTCCTCCTGCACGACGTCTTCGGGGTGAGCTACGACGAGATCGCGGCGACGATCGATCGCGATCCGGCGGCGTGCCGGCAGCTCGCGAGTCGCGCCCGGGCTCACGTCCGCACCGCGCGGCCGCGCTTCCCGGTGCCGAGGGAACGCGGCCTCGAGATCGCCGAGGCGTTCTTCACGGCGTCCCGCAAGGGGGACATGGACCGGTTGCGATCGCTCCTCGCCGCGGATGTCGTCGTGTACGCCGACGGCGGCGGCAAGACGCCGGCCGCCACGCGGCCGATCGTCGGGCTCGACGACGTCCTGCGGCTCTTCGCGTCGCTCGCGCCCGTCTTCGCCGAGAAGATGTCGCGGCTCGTGCGCTACGGCTTCGTCAACGGCCTGCCGGGATTCGTCACGATCGAGCAGGGCGAGACGCTCCAGACCACCGCGCTCGACATCGAGGAGGGCAGGATCGTCGCGCTGTACGTCGTGCGCAACCCGGACAAGCTCCGGCATCTCGGCGGCCGTGCGATCCACTGATCGGACGACCGTGTCGAACGCCCGCGTCGCCGTCGTCTACCACAGCGGCTACGGCCACACCGCGCGGCTGGCCGAGGCCGTGAGAGCCGGCGTGGAGCAGGTCGAGGGCGTGGAGGGCCTGCTGCTCACGGTCGAGGAGGCCGAGAGGCGCTGGGACGATCTCGCGGCCGCCGACGCGATCGTCTTCGGGGCGCCGACGTACATGGGGAGCGTCTCGGCGCCGTTCAAGGCGTTCCAGGAGGCGACCTCCCGCGCGGTCATGGCCAGGGGCTTCGCGTGGAAGGACAAGATCGCGGCCGGCTTCACGAACTCCGGCGCCCGCTCCGGCGACAAGCTGGCGACGCTGGTCCAGCTCGCGCTCTTCGCGGCGCAGCACGGGATGCACTGGGTCAACCTCGGGCTTCCGCCCGCGAACAACTCGACGACGGGCTCGGAGGCGGACCTCAACCGGCTCGGCTTCTGGCTCGGGGCCGGCGCGCAGTCGAACGTCGATCAGGGGCCCGACCTGGCGCCTCCCGAGTCGGACCTCGCCACGGCGCGCCATCTCGGACGGCGGGTGGCCGAGGTCACGCTCCAGTTCGTCCGGGGTCGCGCCGCGCTCGACTCGGTCCGGACCGGGTTCGCGGCCACCCGGCAAGCCCGCGAACCGTGACGTAGCGGCCCCGGACTCCCGCACCCGCGCCGTCAGGCGATTCCCGCACGGTCGTCCGCGGGTCGGCTCGCGCCGTCCGGTCCGTCGACGCCGCACGCCTCGAAGGTGCACGCCGTGACCCTCGTGCGCCTCGCCGCGACCCACCGGTAGACGCGCCGGCCGATCGCCGGCACGCCGGGCACGGAGAAGCCCCCCCACAGCGGCCACAGGAGCGGCACGCGCCGCGCGATCTCGGTGAAGGCGTCGAAGCCGCGGCGCACCGAGCCGTCCGGCAAGAGGAGGTGCATCTCCCGGCGACACTGGTCGAGGTCGAGGTCCCTCCGGGATGCGGCCAGGGCCGGCCACCGCGCCTCGAGCCCGCCGAGCGCGAGGCGGTCGCCCCAGTCGAGGGCGCGCACGAGCGTGGCGGTTCGGATGCAGAAGGGGCAGCGGTCGTCGTAGAGGACCTCGGCCCTCGCCGCGCGCCTCCCGCGCAGCCGCGCCGCCAGCGCGGCCCATGGCACGAAGACCGAGTAGAGCGCGATGAACTGGAAGAAGGGGGCGCGCTGGACGAGGTAGATGCCGGCGTGGAAGGCGGCGCCGAGCGGCACGTAGAGCACGGCCAGGGCGGGCACGACGAGGACGAGCCAGAAGGTGGCCTCGAACAGGAGGGCGCCGACGGAGGCCAGGACCGCCACGACGTGCTGCTCGCCGAGCCACACGCCGAGGTCGCTCCCCCACCTGAGGCCGTCGCGCAGCGCGTAGACCCGCAGCGTGTAGCCGTTCACCCAGGCGAGCCCGGAGGCGGCGAGCTTGGACCAGGCGGCCGAGAGGTAGATCAGCGCGAAGAGCCAGCGTACGGTGAGGAGCGGCCACCTGGCGAAGGGGCTCTCGCCGGCGAGCGGATCGGCCTCGACGACGCGGCGCTCGCGCCGGGCCAGGGCGAGACGGCGGCGCAGGTCGTCGACGGACAGACGCGCGCCCGCGGGCGCGAGCGCGAGAAGGCCCAAGGCGAGCACCATGAGCGCCTCGGGGTGGTGGATCTCGCCGAACGAGTACCGGTAGGCCTGGATCGCCACGTTGCCGAGGGTGAAGGCGGCCAGCGCCGCGTTGGTGCGCCAGCCGACCAGCGCCAGCGCCCCGGCAGCCACCGTGAGCCAGTAGACGACGTGGAGGGCGTCGCCGCTCGGCCTGACCCGCCAGCCGAACGGCAGCGTCAGGAGCCGCAGCGCGGCGAGCGGCTCGTAGAGCGCGTCGGGGAGGCCGTCCAGTTCGGCGAAGAGGGCGTGGTGATCGAGCCGCAGCAGGAGCCAGAGCTGGAGGCCGACGGCGACGACGCGCACGGCGGCGAGGTCGAGGAGCGGCGCCGGCCGGAACCAGTAGGCGCACCAGGCGCGCCACGCGCGACTCACCGCGCGCCTCCCGGGAGATGCGCCTCGGCGACGACCGTCGGCCTGCCGGGCCGCACGCCGTCGCGCGTGACGACGAGCGGCCGGCTCTCGAGCCTGAGGCGCGCAAGGGGCGTCCCGTGCCGCGCCCGGTAGAGGTCGGCGTGGACGGCGAGGCCGTCGATGTTCCCGCGCTCGAGCCCCTCGACGACGCCGTAATGGAACCGCCAGAAGTTGAGGCCGAGGTCCTCGGGGCGCACCGGCACCTCGCGGCCGTCCGGCAGCGTCCCGATCACGACCGGCCGGTCGACCACGGCGCCCTCGCGGTGCGCGCGCGCGTACATCGGGTAGTCGAGGAACGGCCAGAGCCAGTTCGGGCCGCGCCCCGCGAGCGGCGCCAGGAGCGCGAACGAGGCAGCCGCCTGGAGGGCGAGGACGGCGGCGGCGACGATCGAGACGGCCGCGCGCGACATGCCCCGAGTCTAGGACGGGCTTCCGGCGGGCGCGAGGTCGGACCGGGCGCCGTCGCGGCCCCGCAGGGCGGGCGTCAGGGCGCGACGACCGCGAGCCTGGGGCCGACCCTGACCTCGAGGACCGGCTCGGAGGCGAGCGCGGCGGTGGCGTCCTCGCCGTCGACCTGGAAGTGGGTGGCGCCGGCGGGCTCGACCTCGATGCGGCTCGTCTGCCACGAGGGGAGCTTCGGCCACCACGGCGTCCGCGACGGCACGAAGCTGAGTCGCGTCAGCATGAGCCGGATGAAGTCGGCCGCGGTGGGCACGACGGTGACCTCGAAGCGCCCGTCGCCCAGCTCGGCCATGGGGGCGAGGTACGAGCCGCCGCCGTAGTGACGGATGTTGCTGATGATGAGGGTCTTGGCGCGCGGCGGCAGCTCGACCGGCTCGAGCGAGCCGTCCTCCCGCGCGACCCTGAGCCGGACGCCGTCGGGGAGCCGGTCGCCGAGGTATCGCAGGCCGAGGAGCGTGAGCGCCGCCTTGTTCGCGAGGGGCGACCTGAGGAACCGTCCCGAGAGGCGGTGCCGCAGCCTGGCGAACGTGCACGCCACGCGCGCGTCGAGGCCGAACGAGAGGTACGAGGCGAAGAGGATGCGGCGGTTGATCTCGAGGAGGTCCACCTCGACGCGCCGGCCCCAGAGCAGCGCCTCGCACGCCCGATCGACGGCCGCGCGCCTGCGGAGCCCGAAGGGCCGGTAGAGGCCGAGCGTGCGGCTGAAGTCGTTGCCGGTGCCGAGCGGGATCACGCCGAGGGCGGCGCGCCCGCCGCCGGCGACCAGGCCGCGGATCACGTCGAGCACGGTGCCGTCCCCGCCGACGGCCACGACCACCGGGGCGCGGCGGCTCGCCTCGGCGGCCTGCTGGACCACCTCGCCGGGCCGGGTGAACTCGATCTGGAAGTCGAGGCCGAGCACCGCCCCTCGACGCTCGAGCGCTTCGAGGACGTGCCCCGCGACGGCGCGGCCGAGCCGGCCGCCCGCGCGCGGGTTCACGAGGAAGAGCAGCCGTCCGACCTCGCGGCCGGCCGGCATGTCAGTGGATCCGGAGGATCTGATAGAAGGTGTCGCGCTGCGCGGGGCGGAACCCCTCGGCCCGCACGACGTCGAGCAGCTCCTCGATGGGCATCAGGTAGAAGGTCCCGGCGGCGCTGACGACGTTCTCCTCCATCATCGTCCCGCCCATGTCGTTCACGCCGAAGTGGAGCGAACGGCCGGCCATGGCCTTGCCCTGCGTGACGTACGAGGCCTGGAGGTTCGGCACGTTGTCGAGGAAGAGCCGGGCGATGGCGACGGTCCTGAGGTAATGGTCCTCGGGCAGCCGGCGCAGCTTGCTGCCGCGCGCCCGCATGAGCGGCGTCCCCTCGCCCTGGAAGTTCCAGGCGATGAAGGCCGTGAACCCGCCGGTCTCGTCCTGGAGGGCGCGCACCTTGCCGAGGTGCGCCACGACGTCCTCGGGGGTCTCGACCGTGCCGTACATCATCGTGGCGGTCGAGCGCAGGCCGATCCGGTGCGCCTGCCGGTGCACCTCGAGCCACGGCTCGCTCTTGATCTTGAGCCGGCTGATCGAGTCGCGCACCCGGTCGACCAGGATCTCCCCGCCCCCGCCCGGGATCGAGTCGAGACCGGCCGCCTTGAGGCGGACCAGCGTCTCGCGGAGGGAGAGCTTCGAGACCTTCGCGATCCAGTCGATCTCCGGCGGGCTGAAGGCGTGCAGGTGGATGTCGAAGCGCGCCTTGATGGCCCGGAGCATCTCCTCGTAGAACTCGATCGTCAGGTCGGGGTGGATGCCGCCCTGCATGAGCACCTCGGTCCCGCCGACCGCCTTGAGCTCGGCGATCTTCTGGAAGAGCTGCTCGTGCGTGAGGACGTACCCCTCGGCGTGCCCCTTCGGCCGGTAGAAGCTGCAGAAGGAGCAGTAGGTGTTGCAGATGTTCGTGTAGTTGATGTTGCGGTCGATGACGTAGGTGACGAGCCCCTCGGGATGGAGGCGGGCCCGTACGGCGTCGGCCGCCCGGCCGAGCGCCTCGAGGTCGGCCTCGTACCAGAGGCGCACGGCGTCGGCTTCGGAGAGGCGCTCGCCCGCGAGCGTCCGCTCGAGGATGCTGGCGACCGGTGCAGGCGTGGTCTCGACGGTCACGGCCCGGCCCTTTCGTTCGTCAGAGGACGAGGTCGAGCAGCGTCGTCGCGAAGAAGGTCACGCTGATCGTCCCGTTCACGTTGAAGAAGGCGATGTCGAGCTTCGACAGGTCGTTCGGCGAGAGCAGGCTGTGCTCGTAGACCAGGAGCGCCGCGACGGCCGCGACCCCGGCGAGGTACCAGGCACCCAGCGGGAAGACGACCGGGAGGCTCGCCAGGAGGAGGACCATCGCCGCGTGGAAGGCGCGAGCGATGCGCAAGGCGCCCGGCACGCCGAAGCGCACCGGGATCGACCTGAGCCCCGCGCGGCGGTCGAACTCGAGGTCCTGCAGGGCGTACAGCGTGTCGAAGCCGGCGAGCCAGCAGACGACCGCCAGGCAGAGCGGCGTCACGGCCCAGTCGGC
>DATCKS010000080.1:0-2305 GCA_036562265.1 Thermodesulfobacteriota bacterium
GGTGACGGCCCTCGCCAAGCAGCTTCCGGAGTTCTACAGGCAGGCGGCCGCGATCGTGGACGACCTGCGCCGCATCTCCCGGACGCAACTGCCGCCGCAGTGGCGCCGGACGATCGAGGGGTACCTCGGGCAGATCGGCACGTTCGCCATCGACTTCCTGCAGGGCTCGATCGGCGCGATCTTCGGCTTCGTCGCCTCGGTCCTGGCGATCGTCCTCGTCCCGATCCTCACCTGGTTCATGCTGCAGGCCGCACCGGGCGTCCGGGGCTCGATCCTCGCCTGGTTCCCGCCGCGGCTCAAGCCCGAGGTCGACTTCCTCCTGGCCGAGGTGAACCTCGTCATGCTCAAGTTCCTCCGAGGGCGGCTGATCGTGGCCGGCGCCGTCGGCGTCGCGATCGGGCTCGGGACCTTTGCCCTCGGCGTGCCGTACCCGCTCGTCCTCGGGCTCGCGGCCGGCCTGCTCGACCTGATCCCCTTCGTCGGGCCGGTCCTCGCGGCGGTCCCCGCGGTCGCCCTCACCCTCTTCGACGATCCGGGACGGGCCCTCCTGGTGGTCGCGCTGTACGTCGCCGTGCAGCAGCTCGAGCAGCTCGTCCTGTCCCCGAAGATCGAGGGGGGCGAGCTCAAGCTGAACCCGGCCGTCGTCATCGTCGCCGCGACGGCGGCCGGGACGCTGTTCGGGATCCTCGGGGTCCTGCTCGCCGTGCCGATCACGGCGCTCGTGCGGATCGGCCTCCTCTACCTGCGGGCCAAGCTGCGCGGCGAGCCGCTCGAGTCGGTGGGCGATCACGCGGACGGGTGACCGGGCGAGGGCTAAAGGCGCGCCTCAATTGGAAAATCCGGGCCGGCGTGGTACACTCCGCCGTCTCTCCGAGTCGTCGGGTGGTTGGACCGGGTAGACTGGAAGTCGCACCGCGTAGTCAGGCAGTTGGACGGCGTCTGGTAGTTCGACCGCGAGGGACCGAGCGTCCCGGGGGCCGATGCGAGCAAGTCAGGGGGTCAGCCGGCGGGTCGGCCGGGTTCTCCGTTACTACTACCTTCGGCTCGTCCGGATCGACGACTCGCCCGAGAAGATCGGCGGCGGCGTCGCGCTCGGGGTCTTCCTCGGCATCTTCCCGACCTTCGGGCTCGGGCTCCTGCTCGCGGTCGCCCTGGCGCACCGGCTCCACGTGAACCGGGCGGCGGCGCTGCTCGGCAGCGTCATCATGAACCCGTTCACGACGGTCCCGTTCTGGACCCTGTCGGCGGTGGTGGGAGGGTTCATCTTCCGGGCGGACAGCGCCAGAATCCTCGCGGTGGCGAAGGACTTCGAGAACAACTGGGCGGCCATCTTCGGCCACCTCGGGCTGATCTACGCGGTCGGCAACACGGTGGTCGCCGCGGTGTTCGCGGCCGGGTTCTACCTGCTCACGGTCCGGATCGCGCGCGTCGTGCACGCCAAGCGGCGCGCCAGGCGCCGCCGCCGCGCCGAGCGGCGGGCGACGGCGGCCATGGCGCCGCAAGGGGCCGATCGGGCCGACATCCGGCCGCATGTCTGATGGACACGGCCCAGTTTCCTGACCACCTGGACACCCTCTGGCGCCTGGCCGCCGTGGTCGTGCTGGTCGGGGCGAACGCGTTCTTCGTGGCCACCGAGTTCGCCCTGGTCGGCGTGCGCCGGACGCGGATCGAGGAGCTGGCCCGGGCGGGCCACCGCCGCGCGGCCGACGTCAAGCGGGCCCTCGAGCACCTCGACGACTTCATCTCGGCCACGCAGCTCGGCATCACCCTGGCGTCGCTGGCGCTCGGGTGGATCGGCGAGCCGGCGGTCGCGCACCTGATCGAGCCGGCGCTCGCCTGGTTGCCCTTCGGTCTCGGGACCGCCGCGGCGCACTCGGCGGCCATCGCGCTCGCCTTCGTCACGATCACGTTCCTGCACGTGGTCCTCGGGGAGCTGGCGCCGAAGAGCGTGGCGCTCACCCACGCGGAGCCGACGGCGCTCTGGGTGGCCCGGCCGACGGAGTGGTTCTTCCGTCTGTTCAGGCCCGCCATCCGCGTGCTCAACGGGTCGGCGCGGCTCGTCCTCCGGCTGTTCGGGCTCAGGCAGGCGGCCGAGCACATCGCCGCGGTGTCCGAGGAGGAGTTGAAGATGCTCATCACCGCCGCGGCCGAGAAGGGGCTTCTCGATCGCCGCGAGCGGGAACTCCTGACGTCGGTGTTCGAGTTCAGCGACACGCCGGTTCGAGAGGTCATGACGCCGGCGCACAAGATCAAGGCGGTCGCCGTGGACGCGGCGCCGGCCGAGGTGCTCCACGCGGTCGTGGAG
>DATCKS010000556.1:0-6531 GCA_036562265.1 Thermodesulfobacteriota bacterium
GCCGCCGGCGGGAGCCGATCGGTCGCGGCGACCGGCACGAGGGTCAGAAGGCGCGGCGCCCCTCGAGGGCGCGCGCGAGCGTCGCCTCGTCGGCGTACTCCAGCTCGCCCCCCATGGGGACCCCGTGGGCGATGCGGCTCACCGTCACGCCGAGCGGCTTGAGGAGCTTCGACAGGTAGATGGCGGTGGCCTCCCCCTCGACGTTGGGGTTCGTGGCGAGGATGACCTCGCGCGCCTCGCCGTCGGCGAGACGCGCGAGCAGTTCCCGGATGCGCAGCGCCTCCGGCCCGACCCCCTCGATGGGGTTGAGGGCGCCGTGCAGCACGTGGTAGCGCCCCCGGTACTCGCGCGTCCGCTCGATGGCCAGGAGGTCGGGCGGCTCCTCGACGACGCAGATGAGCGCCGGGTCGCGCTTCGGGTCCGCGCAGATGCGGCAGGGATCGACGTCGGTCACGTTGAAGCAGATGCCGCAGAGCCGGATCTCGTCCTTGACCCGCAAGATGGCGTGCGCCAGCGCGTCGGCGTCGCCGCGGGGGGCGCGCAGGATGTGGAAGGCGAGCCGCGAGGCGGTCTTCTCCCCCACCCCCGGCAGCTTGGCCAGCTCGGCGATGAGGGCCGCGATGGGACCGGCGTAGGGGATCAGAAGGGGAACCCTCCACCGCCAGGCCCCCCGAGACCGGGGAGCCCGAGACTGCCGGTGAGCTTCCCCATCTCGTCGGCCACGAGCTGACGGACCTTGCCCATCGCCTCGTTGACGGCGGCAACCACGAGGTCCTGGAGCATGACGGGGTCGTTCGGATCGATCACCTCCTTCTCGATCTTGAGCGACACCAGCTCCTGCTTGCCGTTGACCACGGCCGTGACCATGCCGCCGCCCGCCGTCGCCTCGACGGTCTTCCTGCCCAGCTCCTCCTGCAGCTCCTGCATCTTCTGCTGCATCTTCTGGGCTTGCTTGAGGAGCTGACCGATGTTCTTGTTCATGGGAATCTCCATCAACGGCTCGCGGCCGGCGTCCGCTCCGGCCCGGCGAAGCCGAGCCTCCGCTCGTCGGCGGCCCTGCGGGCCGCCAACCACCGGCGGCCGCTCGCCTCGCTCGGCGGCTTCCGCCGCCTCGATCAACGGCTCGCGGCCGGCTTCCGCTCCGGCCCGGCGAAGCCGGGCCTCCGCTCAACCGGGGCTTCGCCCCGGTCCCCACCACCGGTGGCCGCTCACCTCTGCGGCGCCTCCCGGCGCCGGCTTCAACGGCTCGCGGCCGGCGTCCGCTCCGCGCGGGGCAAGCCCGCGCTCCGCTCCTCGGCGCGCCTTGCGGCGCGCCAACCACCGGGGGCCGCTCGCCTCACGCGGCGGCCTGCGCCGCCGCTTCCCAACGGCTCGCGGCCGGAGTCCTTAGTGACCCTAGCTCGCGAGCGGCTTCACGGCGAGGGTGTCGGGCGCGATCTCGAAGACCTCGGCCGCGACCTGCACCACCGGGTGCGCGAGCGCTTCGGCGAGGAGCGCGTCCCGCTCCCGCCTCGCCCTTGCCTCGGCGGTCTCGGCCACCGACGGCGCGAGCGGCGACATGCCGGCCGTGAGCCGCCCCACCCGTACCTCGTAGCGCCGGCCGGTGGCCTGCGCGAGGAGGTCGGTGAGGATCCCGGATCGCGCCGCGTCGGCCAGCGTGTCCTCGTGGAAGGGGTTGCCCTCGGGCATGCCGAGCGACAGCCGTCCGGGCGCAGCCTCGAGCAGCACGGCCTCTTCAAGGATCGCGCCGAGGGCCGGCTTCCGCGACGCCACGAACTGCACGGCGTCGACCCACCGCTCGGGCGTCAACTCGATGGGCCCGGCGTCGTCCGCGTGAGCCTCGCTCGGGCCGGCGGTCGCGCGACGTGCGTCGGCGCTCCCGACGGCACCCGGTCTCTCGGGCGTGTACCCGGCGCCCCTGCGGACGGCCCGCGCCTCGTCAGCGGACGCCCGCGCGCCGCTCCGCGGCGGCCCGCCCGTGGCCCCCGACCCTCCGCGCGCAGGCCCGGCCGTGCCGGGCCCGGCGCCGCCCGGCCCGCGCCTTCCGCCCTCCGGACCGCTCCCCGAACCGGCCGTCCCGTCGCCGCCGCCGAGGCGCGCGCCGAGACGGTCGAGGTCGGCCAGGATGTCGCCGAGCGAGCGCAGTTCCGCCACGCGCGCCATGCGGATCAGCGTGACCTCGAAGGCGAGCCGCGGGGCCGGCGCGCGCGACAGCTCCTCCTCGCCCCTGACGAGCAGGCCGACGAGCGCCTGCAGCTCGTCGACGCCGCGCCCCTCCGCGCGCCGGACGACCTCGGCGGCCTCGTCCGGCCCGAGTTCCGCCTCGAGCGCCTTCGCGCCGGCGACGCGGGCGAGGAGCAGGTGCCGGAAGTGCTCGAGGAGGTCTCGCGCGAGCTGCCGGAGGTCCGAGCCGCCCCGGTAGAGCGCGTCGAGCCGGATCAGGGCCGCCGCCGCGTCGCGCGCGAGGACCGCGTCGGCGAGGTCGCGGACCGCGGCGCGGTCCGAGATGCCGAGCACCTCGCGCACCGTTGCCTCGGTCACCTCGCCGCTGCCCGCGTAGGCGATGACCTGGTCGAGGAGGCTCTGCGCGTCGCGCATGCTCCCCTCCCCCTGGCGCGCGATGAGACGCAGGGCGCGGACGTCCGCCTTGACGCCGTCGGCCTCGGTGATCGTCCGGAGGCGCCCGGTCACCTCGTCGAGCGGGATGCGGCGGAAGTCGAATCGCTGGCAGCGCGACAGGATGGTGGCCGGGACCCTGTGGACCTCGGTCGTGGCGAAGACGAACTTCACGTGCGCCGGCGGCTCCTCGAGCGTCTTGAGGAGGGCGTTGAAGGCCGCCGTCGACAGCATGTGGACCTCGTCGATGATGTAGACCTTGAAGCGCGACGAGGCCGGCAGGTACTTGACGTTCTCGCGAAGCTCGCGCACCTCGTCGACGCCGTTGTTCGACGCGCCGTCGATCTCGACGACGTCCACCGCGGTGCCGGCCGCGACCGCCTCGCACGAGGAGCAGGCCCCGCAGGGGGTCGGGTTCGGCCCGGGAGTGGCGGTGCAGTTGAGCGCCTTCGCCAGGATGCGCGCGGCCGACGTCTTGCCGACGCCGCGCGGACCGGTGAAGAGGAAGGCGTGGCCGAGACGGCCGGTGCGAATGGCGTTCTGCAGCGTCTGGGCGACGTGCCGCTGCCCGACGAGGTCGTCGAACGTCGGCGGACGCCACTTGCGGGCGATGACCTGGTAGGCGGCGCCGGTGTCGGGCATCGGTGCTCCGGGTCGGCCGGGGTCAGGGTCGCCCCGGCCCGGCCGACGCCGTCAAGGGTGATCGCTAGGCACCCCTTCGGCACACGGAGGGAGCGGGTACCGTTGCTTCCTTCCGGACCTGGCGGGGTTCGCCGCGCTCCGTTGCGAAGGACCCAGCGACCACCGCTCACGGCGCCGGCCTGGCGGGGCTGCTGCGTGTCTGGCGGAGAGAGAGGGATTCGAACCCTCGAGGCCGGTTTGAGCCAGCCTACACGCTCTCCAGGCGTGCTCCTTCAACCACTCGGACATCTCTCCGGGGCATGCAGGCGACGCGGGGCGCCCCGGGCACCCCGCGTCCACGAAGAGGTGGCGGAGAGAGAGGGATTCGAACCCCCGGTACCCTTGCGGGTACACTTGATTTCGAGTCAAGCGCCTTCAACCAGCTCGGCCATCTCTCCGCGCAACCGGTGAAAACTGGTAGGGGACTGTACCACCCGCCGCGGGGAGCGTCAAGGGTGCGATATCGCAGAAGGCCTCGAAATCGCTCCGTTTTTCAGCCTCCATCCACCCCGCCCCCCCGCCGCCGCGCCCGGAAGAAGCCGGTGAGGAGCGCCGACGCCTCGTCGCCGAGGACCCCCTCGGTGACGCTCAGGCGGTGGTTGAGCCGCCGGTCGCGGACGATGTCGTAGAGCGACCCCACGGCCCCCGCCCTGGGATCGCGGCAGCCGTAGACCAGGCGCGTGACGCGCGCCAGCACGAGGGCGCCCGCGCACATGGGACACGGCTCGAGCGTCACGTAGAGCGTGGTCCCGGTGAGGCGCCAGGCGCCGAGGCGGCGGCTCGCGCGGCGAATGGCGAGCATCTCGGCGTGCGCGGTGGGGTCCTGTCTGACCTCTCGCAGGTTGTGGCCGCGGGCGAGCACGACCGTCGCGCCGTCGGGCGACGGCCCGACGAGCACGGCGCCGACCGGGACCTCGCCGAGGCGGGCCGCCCGCCTCGCCTCCCGCAGCGCCATCGCCATGAACCGCTCGTCGTCGGTCGTCACGGGGATCATCGCGTCCGGCGGCGGGCCAGCGCCGCGAGGAGGACGAGCGGGCCGAGCAGAGCAACCTCGAGGAGCACCGCGCGCACGTTGTGCGAACTCGCGAGCGTCCGGAAGAAGGTGACCACGTCGCTCTGCTCCCGCTGGATGTCGGCGAACGGGGTCCACGGGCTCATCACGTACGAACCGTCGAGCGGCCAGAAGAGGGGGACGCCGTACGGCGGCGACGTGTCGACGGCGAGCGCGTCGAGGAGGACGTGCGCGAGCACCGCGAGTCCGCAGACGAGCCCCGCACGCCCCGCGCCGACGGCGGCAAGCCCGGTCGCCCGCCCGAACGGGGAGGCCGCGAGCGCACCGCCCAGGAGGGCCGCCGCCGCGGCGGCGCCCACGCTGTGGCTCGCACCGTGGTGGTAGCGTCCGGGGTCGCCGACGAGGAGGCCCGGGACGAAGTCCAGGTCCGGCGCCAGGCTCGCCGCGACGGCGAGCGCGGCCGCCGGGGCGATGCGGGCGCCGGGCGCGACGGCGGCGGCCAGGACGAGCCCGGCGAGCGCGTGTCCCAGCGGGGAGGGCATAGCGGGAGGGTAGCGCTACCCTCTGCCGTCATGGGTGAGCCGGTCCGCATCCTCCTCTTCCACGATCCGGTCTGCGTCTGGTCGTTCCTCTCGGCCGTCCGGCTGCGGCGCGTGGCGGCGGCGTTCGGCGACCGGGTGACGCTCGCCGGGAAGGTGTTCCTGCTCGCCCGCGACGAGATCGAGGCGCTCCGGCGATGGCCCGACCACGGCGCGCGCACCGAGGCGATCCTGGCCGAGTGGGCGCGGGCGAAGGCGCAGCCGGGCGGCGAGGCGATCGACCCGGAGCGGGCGCGCCGGCGGCTCGCGCGCATGCCGCTCTCCCTGCCGGCGGCCGCGGCGGTCAAGGGGGCCGAGGAGATCGCCGGGATGGCGGCGCACCTCGTGCTTCTGCGGCGCCTGCAGGAGGCGCTCTTCGTCGAAGGGCGCGACACGAGCGAGCCCGGCGTCATCCTGCAGTGCGCCTCGGCGGTCGGCCTCGACACCACGCCGCTTGCCGTCGGGCTCGAGCAGGGCGCGTTCCTGCCCGACGCCTTCGCCGACGACGCCGGCGCCAGGGCGCTCGGCTTCACCACCGTGCCGACGGTGGTCTTCGACGAGCGGTTCGTCCTGGCCGGCGTGGCGGACGAGGCGCGGTACCGGGACGTGGTGAGCGCCCTCCTCGACGGCCGCGAGCCCGAGGGCTGTCTCGACCTCGACGCCGCCGAGCGGTCCCCCGCGTCCTAGGGCCTCTCCGCGAGAGGCGCGTCGCGCGACCAGCGGGACGCGCCGCAGGCACCACGCCGGAACAGGAGCCGTCCCCCGCCGACCGGAGGTGCCCCATGGTCCTCGAGCAGATCTACCTCGGCTGTCTCGCGCAGGCCTCCTACCTCGTCGGCGACGGCGGCGTCGCGGCGGTCGTCGACCCCCGGCGGGACGTCGACCCCTACCTGGAGACGGCGGCGCGGCACGGCCTCGAGATCCGCTACGTCGTCGAGACGCACGTTCACGCCGACTTCGTGTCGGGCCACCGGGAGCTGGCCGGCCGCACGGGCGCGACGATCGTCATCGGGCACCGGGCCGGGGCCGCCTTCCCCCACATGGCCGCCCGCCACGGCGACGAGATCCCGCTCGGCGGCATACGCCTGCGCGTCCTCGAGACGCCGGGACACACGCCGGAGAGCATCTCGCTGCTCGTCGTCGACGGGGACCGGCCGGTCGCGGTCTTCACCGGCGACACCCTCTTCGTCGGCGACGTGGGCCGGCCCGATCTCGTCGCGGCGCGCGGCGTCTCGGCCGAGACGCTGGCCGGGCAACTCTACGACAGCCTCCACGGCACGCTCCTCGCGCTGCCCGACGACGTCGTGGTCTATCCGGCCCACGGGGCCGGGTCCCTCTGCGGCCGCAATCTCTCCTCCGACACGCGCTCGACGATCGGCCGCGAGCGTCGCCTGAACTACGCCCTCGCGCCGATGTCGCGCGAGGCGTTCGTCCGGATGATGACGACCGACCTCCCCGAGTTGCCGGGTTACTTCGGGCGGGACGCCGAGATCAACCGGAACGGTCCGCGCCTCCTCGCCGACCTGCCTCCCCTGGCCGCCCTCTCGCCCGAGGCCGCGGCGCGCGAGATGGCCGCCTCCGCCGTCGTGCTCGACACGCGCGATCCGGATCGGTTCGGAGCCTCGCACCTGCCCGGCTCGGTCC
>DATCKS010000561.1:0-5257 GCA_036562265.1 Thermodesulfobacteriota bacterium
GTTGAACTGGTGCTGGCGGATGAGGCCCCGGACGTCCTGGCCGTAGGAGCCGGCCTCGCTCCGGAAGCAGGGCGTGTAGGCGGTGAACGAGCGCGGCAGGTCCTTCTCGGACAGGATCTCGCCGCGATAGATGTTGGTGACCGGGACCTCGGCGGTGGGGATCAGGTAGTAGTCGACCCCCTCGAGCTTGAAGAGCTGGTCCTTGAACTTCGGCAGTTGCGCGGTCCCGACGAGCGTCGCCTCGTTCACGATGAAAGGCGGGAGGACCTCCTGGTAGCCGTGCTTCCCGGTGTGCAGGTCGAGCATGAAGTTGATGAGCGCCCGCTCGAGCCGCGCCGCGCCCGGCCACTCGAGCGTGAACCGGGCGCCGGTCACCTTCGCGCCGCGCGCGAAGTCGAGGATGCCGAGCGCCTCGCCGATGTCCCAGTGCGCCTTCGGCTCGAAGTCGAACGTCGGCTTCGTCCCCCAGCGCCGGACCTCCGGGTTGTCCGCGCTCGTGCGGCCGTCCGGGACCGAGGGGTGCGGCAGGTTCGGGATCGTGAGGGCGATCTCGTTGCGCTCGGCCTCGAGGGCCGCAAGCTCGGCGTCGAGTTGCTTGATCCGGTCGCCCAGGGCGCGCGTCTCCTCGCGCAGGGCCGACACGTCCTCGCCCGCCTTCGCCTTCTTGCCGATCGCCTCGCTCGCCTTGTTGCGCTCCGCCTTGAGCCGCTCCACCTCGAGGAGGAGCGGCCGGCGGCGGGCGTCGACCTCGAGCAGGCGCGCGAGGGCCGCGTCGGCCTCCGCGCTGTGCCGGCGAGCGAGCCTGGCCTTGACCCCTTCCGGGTCGTCACGGACGAGCTTCATGTCGAGCATACGAGGGATAGTAGTGAGTGTGCCGGCCTCCCGCAACACGGCCCCCGGCGGGCCCGCAGGCGGGGCGCCGGCCTCGCGGCGGCCCTGACGGCGCTCTTCGCGACCCCGGCCGCGGCGCTCGCCGGCGAGGCGTCGCCCAGGCCGCCGATCACCGTGGTGGCGGTCGGCGACACCATGATCGACGCCTCGGCCGCTCCCTTCGTACAGGAGTTCGGCTACTGGTACCCGTGGGAGGCCACGGCGCCGCTCCTGCGCGACGCCGACCTCGCCGTCGCCAACCTCGAAGGCCCGCTGAGCGAGCGCGGCGCGCCGGAGATCGAGAAGCAGTTCACCTTCCGGGTGCCGCCCGACTCCGCCTTCGCCATGCGGCGGGCCGGCATCGACGCCGTGACGCTGGCCAACAACCACATCCTCGACCAGGGCCGCGTCGGGCTCGAGGAGACCCTGGCCGCCCTGCGCGCCGCCGGCATCGCCTTTGCCGGCGCCGGCGCGAACGAGCGCGAGGCGCGGGCGGCCGCGCGCCTCGTCCGGCGCGGCGTGCGGATCGCCCTCCTCTCCTACTCCAACACCTTCCCGGAGGAGTTCTGGGCGAAGGGACCTACTCCCGGCACCGCGTTCGGCCACGCCGACTGGATCGAGGCCGACGTCCGGGCCGCCCGGCGCGACGCCGACCTGGTCATCGTCGGCTTCCACTGGGGGCGGGAACTCGCGCCCGAGCCGAGGGACTACCAGGTGCGGCTCGGGCGGCTCGCCGTCGACGCCGGCGCCGACCTCGTGCTCGGCACCCACCCCCACACCCTTCAGGGGATCGAGCGGTACAAGGGCGCCCTCATCTTCTACAGCCTCGGGAACTTCGCCTTCGGCTCCTACAGCCACAGGGTCCGCGACGGCGTGCTCGCCCGCCTGACCTTCCGCGGCCGGGTCGACCGCGGCGGCGGCGTGGTCGAGCCGGTGTGGGACCCGGTCTGGCTCGTGCCGCTCGACGTCTTCAACCCCGAGGTCTTCTTCCAGCCCCGGCCGGCGGCCGGCAGTCGGGCCCTGACGATCCTCACCGACCTCGGCCGCATGTCGGCCCCCTTCGGGACCGTCATCCAACCGGTGTCGCCCCCGCCGCACCTGGACGTCCCGGGGCCGGTGGGGATCGTCCGGTAGCGCCATGCCCGCCCTCGTCCTCCTCGGCGACTCGATCCTCGACAACGAACCGTACGTGGCGCCCCGGCCGGATACGGCCGAGCACCTGCGGCGCCTGCTCGGGGCCGACTGGACGGTGGAGCTGCTCGCCCGCGACGGCTCGACCATGGCCGACGTCCCGGCCCAGCTCGGCCGGCTCCCGGAGCCGACGGACTGCGCGGTGCTCAGCGTCGGCGGCAACGACGCCCTCGAGCACATCGACCTCCTGTCGCGCCCGGCGTCGTCGGTGGCGGAGGTGCTCGCGGAGCTCGGGCGGATCGCCGAGACGTTCGCGGGGGAGTACGACCGGCTCCTCGCCATGCTGGTCCCTCGCGTTCGCCGCGCGATCCTCTGCACGATCTACGAGCCGCCGCTCCACGAGCCGAACGCGGCCCGGCTCGCGCGCGTCCCGCTGTCGCTCCTGAACGACCGCATCGTCAGGTGCGCCGCGTCGCGGGCGCTCGAGGTGATCGACCTTCGGGCCGTGTGCACGGAGACGGAGGACTTCGTCTTGCAGATCGAGCCGTCGCCGGCGGGGGCGGAGAAGATCGCCCGGGCGATCGCGCGGGTCGTGCGGGGCGAGCCCGGGGCCCGCGCGGCGCGGGTCTACGGCGCCTAGCAACGGCTCGCCCGGCGCCTCACCTCGCCCGCCCGCGGCGGACCTCGAGCACGATCCGGCCGAGGACCTGGCCGCGCTCGAGCCGTGCGTGGGCCTTCGCCGCCTGCGCGAGCGGGTAGACGGCGGCGATCGGCACCCGGAGCCGCGCCTCGGCCACGGCGCGCTCGAGCCGGGCAAACTGCTGCCGGCCCGGCACGCCGTCGTACGGGACGATGCGAATCCCGCGCCGGCGGCGAGGCTCGGGGTCGATGCCGTTGGGGTAGGCGATCCGGCCGCCGCGCCGCACGAGGTCGAGACACCGCTCCAGCTCGTCGCCGCCGGCAAGCGCGAGGACGGCGTCGAGCCCGTCCGGCGCAAGCTCGCGGAGCCGATCGGCGGCGTTCCGGGCGCGCGCGTCGAAGACGGCGTCGGCGCCGAGCCGCCTGACGAGCGCCGTCGCGGCCCGGCCGGTGGCGGTGCCGATCACGCGGGCGCGGCGGCGCTTCGCGAACTGCACGGCGAGGGTCCCCACGGCGCCCGACGCGCCGAAGATCAGCACGGTCTCCCCGCTCCGCAGGCGCAGCGTGTCGTCGATCCCCTGCAGCGCGGTCAGGCCGGTCGTCACGGCGGCGGCCGCCTCGCGCATGTCGAGGCGCCGCGGCACGGGCGCGGCGTGCTCGGCGTCCACGGCGACGTACTCGGCGTAGAAGCCGCCCTGCGGGTTCGAAATCTCGAGGGCGTACACGCGGTCGCCCACGGCCGGCCGCCGCACCCGCGCGCCGGTGCTCGCGACGATCCCGGCGCCGTCGATGCCGGGGATGAGCGGGAACCGGGCGCGGCCGGCGGGCTGCCAGCTTCCGTCCCGGATGGCCGCGTCCCAGACGCCCACGCCGGCCGCGTGGACGGCGATGAGCACCTGGCGCGGCCCCGGCTCGGGCACGGGCAACGTGTGGAGCGTGAGGGCCTCCGGTGGGCCGAACCGATCCACGGCAGCCGCCTTCATGGTCTCCGGAATCACCGGTACCCCGCGCGTCCTCGCCCGTCGCGTCGCCACCCTGTCGCCTCCTCTCCCGCATTGCGTCACGCGGCGAGCGCGCCGGCTGCAGGCGATGTGCCCGCCGCGTGTTGCCGACGAGAAACGCTATCCTGTCCGGCGGTCGCGGCGAGGGGGCGCCGGGCCGACCGGAGGACCCGCGGTGGACGCCGAACGCACACGCCGGAAGCCGGAGTCGTGGATCCTCCGGCTGGCGCACGCCCTGCCGTTCTTCTACGGCTGGGTCGTCGTCGCCGCCGCGTTCGTCACGATGGCGGTCGGCGTCAACGCGCGCACCGCCTTCTCCCTGCTCTTCCCGCCGATCCTCGAGGAGTTCGGCTGGGAACGAGGGGTAACCGCCGGCGCCTTCTCCTTCGGCTTCCTCGTCTCGGCGGCCATGAGCCCGGTGCTCGGCCGCCTGATGGATCGCCGCGGGCCGCGGGCGGTCGTCGGGTTCGGCGTGGGCGTCACGGCGGCCGGACTCCTCCTCGCCCCGCTGATCCGCGAGCCGTGGCACCTCTACGCCACGCTCGGCGTGCTCGTCGGGGGCGGCGTCGTCTGTCTCGGCTATACCGGCCAGGCGCTCTTCCTCCCCAACTGGTTCGTTCGCCGCCGGGGGCTCGCCATGAGCCTGGCCTACTCCGGCGTCGGCGTCGGCTCGATCGTCCTGCTCCCCTGGGTGCAGACCCTCATCGGCGGCGCCGGCTGGCGCGCGGCCTGCCTGACGCTCGGGGTCCTCGTCCTCGTGCTGCTCGTGCCGCTCAGCCTCCTCTTGAAAGGGCGGCCCGAGGAGATCGGGCTTACGCCCGACGGCGACCGCGTTCCGGCCGGCGCCGCCGGCGCGAGCCTGGCGGCCAACGTGGTGGACCCGGAGTGGGCCGCCGTCGACTGGACGCTCGGCCGCGCCGTCCGCACGGCCCGGTTCTGGTGGATCGCCGTCGGGTACTCCTGCGGCCTCTTCGCCTGGTACGCGGTGCAGGTGCACCAGACGAAGTACCTGGTCGAGATCGGGTTCACGCCGACGGTCGCCGCCTGGGCCCTCGGCCTGGTGAGCCTGGTCGCCATCCCGGGCCAGGTCGCGCTCGGGCACCTCTCCGACCGGATCGGACGCGAGTGGATCTGGACGGTCGGCAGCCTCGGGTTCGCGGTCTGCTACGCGGCCCTCCTCCTCCTCGACGAGGCGCCGACGCCGGCGCTCCTCTACGTGATGGTCGCCTCGCAGGGGATGCTCGGCTACGGCCTCGCCTCCGTGTTCGGCGCCATTCCGGCGGAGGTCTTCGAGGGCCGGCACTACGGCGCCATCTTCGGCACCATCAACGTGGCGGCCATCGCGGGGGGAGCCGCCGGTCCGTGGGTGGCCGGCGCGCTTCACGACGCCACCGGCGACTACGCGTCGGCCTGGTGGATCGCCATCGGCTGCTGCACCCTCTCGGCCCTGGCCATCTGGTTCGCCGCGCCTCGCAAGGTGCGGGTGGTCGCCGGACGGGTCCGTCGGCTGCAGGAGACCCACGCCGGCCGTGATTCGTGACGCCGCGGCGCGCTCGAGGAGGCGAGGCGCGCGGCGGGTCGGTCGCGGCCCGTGGAGACCACTGGAACATGGAAAG
>DATCKS010000562.1:0-2265 GCA_036562265.1 Thermodesulfobacteriota bacterium
GACATGAAGGGGGTGCCCGGCCGAAGAGCCCGAAAATCCGGGAAAGTATAGACCGCCGGCGGTTGGGCCGCAACGCCGGTGACCGGGTCCGGGAGGCCACCGGGCGGCGCGGATCCGGTGCCCGGACCCGACCGATCAGGAGCCGAGCCGGCGCTTCGGGCCTCTGGTGCCGATGTCGAGCAATCGCTCGCCCGACCGCTCGACGTGCATGCGCGACAGCCGCTCGGCCTGCGCCGGGCGGTTGGCGGCGATGGCCGACGCGATCGCGCGGTGCTCCTCGGCGTAGCGCAGCACGAGTTCGGGCGTGACGAGCGGGCCGCAGAGGCGCAGGAGCTGGTCGTTCAGCGTGCGGTGGATGGCGGCCAGCCGGGCGTTGCCGGCCAGCTCGAGGATCGCCTCGTGGAATCTCCGCGTCGCGGCGATGTACTCGCCGGTGCCGGACGCGAGGTCGACCCGATCGAGCGCGGCGAGGTACGGCGCGAGGTGGGCTCGGCGCGACTCCTCGGTCCCCTCGGCGCAGGCGAGGCGCGCCGCGAGCCCCTCGAGGACCGCCTTGATGGCGAAGGCCTCCGCGATCTCCCTCGCCTCGGGACGGGTCACGAACGTGCCGATCCTCGACTCGATCCGGACGAGCCCCTCGGCGGCCAGCTCCCGGATCGCCTCGCGGATCGGCCCGCGGCTCACCCGAAGCTCGCGTGCGAGCGAGGGCTCGGACAGGCGGGTCCCTGGGGGGATGCGCCCCGAGACGATGGACTCCCGCAGCGTCGCGACGACCCGATCGCGAAGCGTGCGCGGCGGCGAGCGGTGCTCGAGAGCGGGCAAGGCGTCGACGGCCGGCAGCCCGGCCATATGGGCGCGCATGGCGGCGATCACCCCCGCGAGTCGTGCGACCGGCACGGAGTCGAACGAGGCGTGACTACGTTACTCGGAGGGGCGTTGAAAAGTCAACGACTCCGGTGGGGTCACACCGACGGCGTGACCCCGCGGAGTTGTTCGGTTTTCGGACGACCTACTCGACGATCACCGTCCCGTAGCGGACCGGTGAGGGGGACCCGTTCAGACCGTTGGTCACCTGGTCGCCGCCACCCCCGCCGCCGCCCAGCGCGCTGACGACGAAGTCGTACCGCCCCGGTTCGCGGAAGCAGAGGCGCGCCTCGTTGAAGGGGGCGAGGTTCCGCGTCACGTAGCTCGTGCCGTCGAAGTTGCGATCGAACCGCACCGGCTCGCCGCAGGCCTCCCCCACCGGCTGCACGAACCGGACGAACACGATCTGCCCCGAGGCGTTGAGCCACGAGACGTCCGTGCCGGGCGGCACGCGCAGCACGCGCGGCGAGGTGTCGGTGGAGTTCGTGTCCTCGATGCGGATGACCGGCGCGTCCCCCGCCCGGACGTCCGCTCGTCCGGGGTATCGCGTCGGTCCCCCCGCGCAGGCGCCGAGGAACAGCGCAGAGGCGCAGATCGCCGCCACGGCGGCACGACGCGTCGCGGCCCCCCCGGCCGCCACGAGGCGGCCGCCGGACCGGCCGGCGACCGATGTCCCGGTACCCATAGCTTCGCAACCTCCTTTGAGGGAAGCCCCTTCGACGGAACCAGGCCTCCCGCTGTCCGGTTTCTATCGTAGGGCCCGGATCGACAGGAACAGCGCGCCGTCCTCGTGCTTGAAGCCGCCGACGATGATGGGCTGGCCACCCGGCACCAGACGCACGAGGCTCACGACGAGCTTCTGCCCCCCTTCGTAGATGGCGACGCGCAGGTCCGCGCCATCGGGCGTGAGGGAGCGTGGAAAGACGTCGAGGCGCCGGCCGCCCGGTAGCTCCATCGAGGCGGTCGACGTGTCACTGAGCTCGAGGGTCCGGCCGCCGACGCGCTTGTAGGCGCTGTAGCGGAAGGACGAGAAGCTCCGCGCGTGCGGGGCCAGCGCCGGGTCGACGCCGGTGTCGGTGTTCGTGGCGTAGATCACCTGCACCTGCACCGAGAGCGACATCGCCGACGCCGGCTGCGAGAGGCCGAGGCCGGCGGCGAGGGCGAGGACGAACGACCAGGGGCGGGCGCGTTTCACAGCGAGGAGTCTCCCTCCGACAGGCGCGGGATCGCCGGCGTCTCGGTAACCAGGATGATCGGCGGCTCGGAAGGGGTCCCGGCGAGCAGGACGACCGCGGAGCGGTCGCCGCCCTCGACGGAGGCGACCTGCGCCGGCGCCTCGGACGGCGCGGCCGGCTCGCGCTCCCAGAAGAGGTTCACCGCGGCGACGACGGCCGCGGCGGC
>DATCKS010000564.1:0-7988 GCA_036562265.1 Thermodesulfobacteriota bacterium
GGTCAGCTCCGTCTCGATCTCGAAGCCGCCGGCGAGGGCGGGAAACGACTTCACGAAGCGGCGCGACAGGACCTTGTAGCCGGAGAGCATGTCGCCGAAGCGGTTGCCGAAGGCGCGGCCGATCAGGGCGCTCAGCACGACGTTGGCTGGCCGGTGGCCCGGCCGATAGGCCCCGCGGCCGGCGCCGACGCGTCTGGCGTTGACGAGGTCGAGCCGGTTGTCGAGGAGGTGCCGCACGAGCGTACCGGCCGCGGCGGCGTCGTAGGTGCCGTCGCCGTCGACCAGCACGTACACGTCGGCGTCGATGTCGGCAAACATGCGCCGGACGACGTACCCCTTGCCCTGCCGCGCCTCGTGCCGGACGATGGCCCCCGCGGCTGCGGCGGCGGCCGCGGTGCGGTCGCGCGAGTTGTTGTCGTAGACGTAGATCTCGGCGTCCGGCAGCGCCGCCCGGAAGTCGCGCACGACGCGGCCGATCGCGACCTCCTCGTCGAAGCACGGGATGAGCACCGCGATGCGGACCGGCGCGACCGCCGGTCGCGCGATCGGCACGGCGCTCGGATCGGGATTCCTGGCGCTCGCCTGCATCGATCACTCCCCCGCTGCGGGCGGCTCTCCGGAACGACCCCTCGCCACATCGAGCATCCGGACGCCGGCTCTCGCGTAGGTCTCCTCGAGCTTTGCCAGGCCGTCCGGGTCGTCCGTGAGGTCGTACACGAGGATCGAGTGCCCGATCGTGGCGACCGGCCGGCGCGACCGGAGCCAGCCGAAGAGGGGGTTGGCGGGGTCCGGCAGCGCCTCGAGGTTGTTGACGCTGATCGCCAGGACCTTGCGCGGCGCGTCGGCCGGGACCCGGTCGTCCGGGGGCGGCCACGTAAGGGGCCAGCTGCCGGGGACGTACTGGTAGCGGATGCCGTAATACGCAGGCGGCGCCGTGCCGAAGTACGAGAGGTAGATGACGGGGAGTCCTTCCCGCTCCATGTACGCCTTGACGCCCTTCAAGTCCTGGCCCCAGTCCAGGTTCGAATCGAGGAGATACCGGTGCCCCCGGTCCGGGCCGCCGACGAGCGCGTTGAAGTAGGCGAGGTGGTGCGGCGCGATCCCCAGCGAGGCGGCGGCCGTGAGGAGGAGCGGCCCGCCGACGAGGAGGCGCGGGGCCACGCGGCGGCCGAAGTCCAGCGTCGCCAGGCGCGAGGCGAGGACGAAGAGGAACGGATAGACCGGTAGCACGTGACGCAGGCCGATGTTCACGGTCGACTGCGTCATGGCCGCGAAGAGCGCGAGGACCGGCAGGCCGAGGAACGTGGCGTCGCGGAGTGCGAGCGGGCTGCCGGCCCGGTAGAGGACGACGGAGGCGGCGATGAGCGCCAGGCTGCCGAGCGGGGTCTTGATGAGGAAGGCGACGGGAAAGTAACTCCACCAGCCCCGGTAGTCGTACGCTCCCATGAAGAAGGCCCACTGGCCGCCGCGGCCGAGCTCGAGGAACCGCGCGAAGCCGGCCAGCCAGGGCTCGAACCCCTGGAAGGCGTACGCGGCGGTGACCGTCACGAGGGCCGTGGCGAGGATGACGAGGAGGACGGCCGCGGACTGGAGAAGGACGTGGGACCGCGTGGCCGGCTCGCGCGCCGAGGGCAGGCGGAAGGACCGCCCGGCGACGAGCGGCGAGAGGACCACCAGCGCGCCGATCGTCGGCAGGAGGAGCACGGCCGAGAACTTCGACGCGAGCGCCATGCCGGTCGTCGCCCCGGCGGCGGCGAGGAGCCCCCACCCGGGAGCGCGCAGGTACTCCCAGAGGGCATAGACGGTCGCGAACACGAACAGGGTGACGCCGACGTCGGTCGTCACGAGGGAGGCGTGCGCAACGAGGTTCGGCTCGAGCGACGCGAGCGCCATGGCCAGCAGCGCGGCGCGCCGGCCCCAGAGCCGGCCGGCCCAGAGGCCGACGAGCGCAGCGAGCAGGACGCCGAGGAGGAGGTTGGCGAGGCGGCTCGCGGTGATCAGCGCGGTGGCGTGGACCGGGGACCCGTAGAGGAAGGCGTGGCCGATCAGGAAGGCGTTGGCGTCCTGCCAGTGCCGCGGGTCGGGCGCGAAGGGCGGCCGGTAGGCGAGGAGGACCGGGAGGGCGAGATACGCCTTGACGAGGGGCGGATTCTGCGGCTCGAGGCGAAAGTCCCGCGTGACGAGATACGAGTAGCCGGCCGCGAGATGCATGGCCTCGTCGTACGTCTCGGTGTTGGCGCGGATGAACGCGACCCCCTGGGCCGCGAAGAGGAGGAGCGGCAGGAGGGCCAGCGCCGGGACGGTGGGGGCTCGCGGCACATCGCCTCCGGGTCCGGGCTTACGAGAGCGTCGACGCCAGGACGCGCGCGACGACCTTGCGCGCGTCGAAGTGCTCCTCGGCGAGCGCGCGGGCGAGCCGGCAGTGGCGCTCGTAGTCGGCCGCGACGGCTTCGAGTGCGCGGCGGGCGTCCTCGACGTCGCGGAATCGAAAGACACCGTTGCCGTGTGGGAGGCTCGAGGACGGGCCGGTGTCCTGGACGACCGCCGGCTTGCCGCTGGCGAGGTAGCAGACGGTGCGGTCGCTCACCCACCCGGTCGACATCCGCACGTACGCCGGCTTCGCGCAGCTGAACTCGCCGTACGACCCGGACACGTAGGCCTGGTAGTCCCACGGCGACGGGACGGTCGTGTGCGCGTCGCGCACCCGCCAGCCGTGCCCTTCGAGCATGCCGCGCTCCTCGGCGTAGTGGGGGAGCCCGATCATCAACGCCAGCTCCATCGGCCGGCCGACCCGCCTCGGCAGGTCGAGGAACGGCAGGAAGGCCGTCCGCTTGTCGTTGAGGTAGAGGGCACCGGACAGGTCCGCCATGTAGTGCCAGGTTCCCCACTGCGAAACCGTGGTCCAGGGGGCGGAAGGCGGCGCCTCCCGGACTGGCCACCAGTCGAGCGCGACGCAGGGCGGCGTGTACGTCCACTCGATGCCGACGTCGGGGATCCCGGAGCCGGGCCGTACCACCCCCTCGCCGACGGTGAAGTACCGGTCGTGCGGGGCGACCTCGATCTCGCCACGATGCATCCAGAGCTGGAGTTGCCCCGGATCGCCGTCGACGAGGGCGGAGCGACGAAAGCGGCCGACCACGGTCGCCGGCGTGCCGTCGACGAGGTCGAGCAGGACGTCCGCCTCGACCGCGGCGTCGAGGTCGAGGCACCCCTCCGCCGCGACGCTGGGGGGCACGGTCCCCTCGAGCGAGTAGACGGCGAACCGGTCGGCGAGGCCGTAGGGGGCGAGGTGCCGCCGAAAGGCGCGGACGCAGTCGACGACCGCCGCCCCCGGCCGGTCCGCCGGGAGCGCCTCGAGCCAGATGACCCGGCAGCCGAGCGCGCGTAGCCCGAGCGCCCAGTTGAGGTAGGCCCAGAAGTGGCCCCCCAGCTCCGGGTAGCGGAGCGCGTGGCCGGTCACGCACACCGTCAGGCTCATGACGGCCGCGCTCGCAGGTCGAAGATGACCAGGCAGTCGCTCTCGAGCACGCCGCGCGCCCGCGCGCGGAGGTGGCGGTGGAAACCGGCGTAGTAGTCGAGCCACCAGAAGGCGGGCCAGGCGACGACCACGAAGCTCGCCCCCGCCTGTTGCAGTCGCTCCAGCTCCCGGATCGCGGCCGCGTCATCGGGCGGCGGACCCCAGTACTGCCCCTCGTGCTCGGGGAAGGGGACGCGGCGGCGTCCGGGCGTGACGAAGCGCTCGAGGTGACCCTGGTCGACCAGGATGAAGGTCTCGCCCCGAGGGACGACGCTCGTGACGTCCAGCGTCGCCTGGTCGAGTCGCTGCAACGTCTGCCACGTCGTCGCCCCCTTGCAGAAGAGGGCGACCGTGTTGTACGCGCAGGACGCCGACGCGGCCGGGACGGTCTCGATGCGGTGGGCGAGACAGCGCCGGCCGAGGAACTCGTGGACGGCGGCCGCGCAGCCGTCGTAGGTGTAGTAGTCGTCCAGGGTCACGATCCCGCCGTCGACGACCGAGTCGTAGAGGTGCTCGAGGCAGCAGCGGACGCTCTGGTACCAGTCGGCGTCGATGCGCAGCAGCGCGATCGGCCCGATCCGCTCGCGCGCCGTGGGGAGCGTCTGATCGAACCAGCCCTTGACGAACTCGGTGTACGGGGCGAGCCCGAGGTCCTCCGCCGTCCGCCGCACCTCCTCGAGCGAGGCGCGGCAGTTGTCGAAGTACCACCGGCTCGCGGTGTCCCGCGCGTACCGCCTGGCATGCGGCCCGTCGATCTCCTCGGGCGGCGGGAGCCCCTCGAAGGAGTCGAGGAGCCAGACTTTCCGGTCGCGCACGCCGGCCTGCCGCAGCAGATCGGCCATGAGAAAGGCGGCCCCGCCGCGCCAGACGCCGCACTCGACGAGGTGGCCCGGGATGCCCTGCGTGAGGACCGCCCGCACCTGTCGCGCGAGGTCGACGAGCCAGTCCTCGGGCACCATGGTGAAGGGCCGTATCCGGTCGAGCGTCGGCCGGAGGTCCTCGAGATCTCGCCAGACCGGGAGTTCCGCCTCGACCCGCTGCGGTTCGTGGATCATGCCAGTCTTCCTCCGCCGCAGGGCGGTTGCCGTCCGCTCGCCGCGGCTCACGCCGTCGCCTCCGCGAGGAGGCGGGCCAGGACCAGACGCGCGTCGAACTCGGCCTCCGCGAGGCGGCGAGCGGCCCGCGCGTGCCGGGGCCAGTCCCGCGCCACGGCCCGTACCCCCTCGACCGCGCCCTCGAGGTCGCTGAAGGGGAGGAGGCCGACCCCGGTCGGGAGGACCTCGGAGAAGCCGGTGTCCTCGAGGACGCACGGCCGGCCGCTCGCGAGGTAGCAGGCGCTCCGGCAACTGAACCACCCGCTCCGCCCCTCGACGTAGCCCGCCTTCGCGATGCTGACCTCCCCCTTCGACGCGGCGATGAAGGCCTGGTAGCGCCCGGTGTCCGAGGAGACGGCCCGCGCGTCGGCCAGCCGCCAGCCGTGGGCCGCGAGCCTGGCGTCGGGCCGCCGGGTCTGCCACCCGCCGGCGATGGCCGGCTCGAACCGCTCCTCGGGGCACCGTCTCGGGAGGTCGAGGATCCGCTCGAACGACACGTCCTTCTGCCCGTAGCGCCGGCCCGCGTACTCCACCGTGCCGTAGCTCGACCAGTTCATGACGGTCGTCCAGGGGGCGTCGGCCGGGGGCGGCGGCGCGACCGGCCAGGCGTCGAGGACGATCGGCTGGCGGGTCGGCCGCCAGCGGTAGGGGCCGGTCGGGACGGGGCAGTCGGGGGCGCCGAGCCGCTCGCCGAAGGAAAAGTGGACCTGGTGCGCGTCGAGGTTCGCGCGCATGGTCCACGGCGCCGCCTTCCCGGGCTCGCCGGTCGCCACGAGGAGCTGCGTGAAGACCGGGTCGCTGTCGATGTACACCCGGAGCCGGGCGGCCAGGTGGCGGTCCTCGACGAAGCACGCGCCGGAGACGTTGAGGAAGACGTCGCAGGCGGCCAGGCGCGCCCGTAGCTCGGCCTCGGAGAGGCCGTAGTACCGCTCGCCGCCCCCCTCGAGGTCGATGCGGTAGCACCAGTCGTGCGCAAGCCCGATGCGCGCCATGACGGCGGCGAGGTACCGGACGTTCGGCTCGGGGTCCCTCGTGACGGCGTCGGTCGCCGGATCGTACGGCCAGCACCGGCTGTCCTCGAGGTACGTCACCTCGTGGCCGAGGGCGAGGAGCCCCATCGGGTACTGCACGTAGTCCCAGGTGACGCCCGCGAGCGGGTACTGGGCGATGAGGCCGGTGACGACGATCCTCACGACGCCCGCCCTCCGAACTGCAGCTCGTAGTAGCGGCGCAGCGGACCGGCGCGCTCGAGGAGCGCTTCCCACGGCCCCTGCTCGACGACCCGTCCTTCGCCGAGCACGAGGACCTGGTCGGCGCCTCGGACGGTCGAGAGGCGGTGCGCGATGACGATCGTGGTCCGCCCGGCGGCGAGCGCCGCCATGCGCTCGACGACCTGCGCCTCGGTCTCGGCGTCGAGCGCCGAGGTCGGCTCGTCGAGGACGAGGATCGGCGCGTCCTTGAGGAACGCGCGGGCCAGCGCGATGCGCTGGCGCTCGCCGCCCGAGAGGCGAACGCCGCGCTCGCCGAGCGGCGTGTCGTAGCCCTTCGGGAGGCGGGTGATGAAGTCGTGGGCCCCCGCCCGGCGCGCCGCCTCGACGATCGCCTCGAAGTCGGCGTCGGGGCGGCCGATGGCGATGTTCTCGCGCACCGTGGTCGAGAAGAGGAGCGGCTCCTGGAGGACGAGGCTCACCTGCGATCGCAGGCTGCGCAGCGTCACGTCGCGCAGGTCGTGGCCGTCGATCAGCACGCGCCCCTCGGTCGGGTCGATGAAGCGCAGGAGCATCGCCGCGAGCGTCGTCTTGCCGGCCCCGGTCGGCCCGACGATGGCCAGCGTCTCGCCCGGCTCGCAGACGACGTTCACGTCGTGGAGGATGGGGCGGCCCGGCTCGTACCGGAAGCCGACGTGGTCGAAGACGATCCGGCCCCGCACCGGAGGGAGCGGCCGGGCCCCCGGCCGGTCGGCGACCTGGGGAGCCGTGGCGAGCAGATCGAACACCCGCTCGGCGCTCGCCTCGGCCGCCCGGATGAGGCCCCACGACTCGACGAGGTTGTTCACCGGCGTGTAGAGGGAGCGCAGGTAGGCGAGGAAGACGAGCAGCGTGCCGACGGTGAGGGCGCCGTCGAGGACGCCGAGGGCGCCCACGAAGAGGAGGCCCGAGGTGCCGGTGGCGAGCAGGACCGAGACCAGCCCGCTCGACAACGTCTGCGTGGCGTAGAGGTGGAGGAAGGCGCGCAGGCTCGTGCGGCTCGCCCCGACGAAGCGGCGCGTCATCTCCTCCTCTCGCGTGAAGGCCTGGATGACGGGGATCGACGAGAGCCCTTCCTGGGCGAGGGCGTAGATCGTCCCCTCCTGTTCGCGCGCCTGGCTCGCGGCTCCCTTCACGCGGCGGCCGACGAAGAGCAGGAGGACGCCGAGCGCCGGAACGAGGGTGAGGGCGAGCGCCGCGAGCCCGGCGTCGAGCCGGGCCATCACCACCGCCATGCCGACGAGCATCGTGGCCGCCGACACCGCCGGCAGGACGCCGTTCATGACCAGGCTCTGCACCGAGAACGTGTCGGCGAGCACGCGATGGATCAGGTCGCCGACGCGATGGCGGCCGTGGAAGCCGAGCGACAGCCGCTGCAGGTGCGCGTAGGCGTCGGCCCGAAGGTCGGTCACCATTCGCTGGCCCGCGTCGATCGACACGTACATCTCGCCGAAGCGGACGACGGCGGCCATCGCCTCGAGCGCGACGGCGGCGAGCACCGCGGCGACGAGGAGCGATCGCGGCCCGGCCAGGGCGTCCGGGAGGAGGGCGTCGAGCCGGGGCGGCAGGGGACGGCCGTCGAGGACGTGATCGACCACGACCTTGAGCGGCCAGGGCATGAGGAGGGAGAGCGCGTTGCTCGCGAGCACGAGCACGAGGACGAGGGCGGCGCGCCGCCGGTAGGGCCGGAGGTACGCGAGCACGCGACGAATCGTCGACATGACGGCCGATCAACCGGACCAGGGTATGGGCATCGATCCCAGGCGCCGGCCGGTCGCGCCGACGAGCCGGCCGAGGCCGCGCGCGGCCTGCTCCACCCGCGATGCGAGAGCCGTGCCGGCGGCCGCGAGAAGCGACAGCGGCAGCGCCCACCCGGCGGCGCTCCCCTCGATCGCCCCCGCCAGCACGGCGACGGCGAGGAGCGCGAGCGTCGCGAGGCCGAGCGACGAGGGGCGGGCCGCCACCTCGACGCGGAGCAGCCGCTTCGGGCCGCCGTGCGACTCTTCGAGGGTGCGCACCGAGAGGGTCACCCACGGCCCCCAGAACACCACCAGGTCGCGGCGATCGCACGGTCCGGGGAGCGTCGCCGGGATCTCGTGCCGCGCGAGGTCGGCCAGACAGGCCTCGAGC
>DATCKS010000569.1:0-1590 GCA_036562265.1 Thermodesulfobacteriota bacterium
CCCGCCGCCGACCTCCCCGAGGCCCGCCGCGACCGCGAAGAGGGCGCCAGGCCGGAAGCCGAGCGTCTCCATGAACCCGCCGGTCCCCTTGATCCCGTAGCCGCCGAACCAACCGAAGAGCTTCTGCGCGCCGTGCGCCGCAAGGCCGAGGCCGAGGATGAGGCGCGCGATGAGGAGTGCTGCGTCCATCGCTGTGTCCCTCCGTATCGGTGTGTCCTTCCCATGGCCGCGACACGCGGCCGTAATCTCTCAGTACTGAAGCATTTCGTGTGCCGGACGTCCAACCGGCGCCACGCCGGCAGGCGAATCGCGGGGTTGTGCGACCGGACCGTGGGGCCGGCCCCGCGGCCGTGCTGCAAGGCGTGACGGGCGACGGCGGGGGGTGTTGCGCCCTGAGGCAGGGCGTCGCAGGGTAGGATAGGCGCTTCGGGGAGGGGCCGAAATGCCGGTCGTCGAGGTCCGAACGGTCGCAGGGGCGAGGGGCGGGGAGGCGGCGGCCGCCCCGAAGGGGCGCTAGGGCCGTGCCCGAACTGCCGGACGTCACGGTGTACGTCGAGGCGCTCCGGCGCCGCACGGTCGGGCGCACGCTGGTGGCCGTGCGCGTGGCGAGCCCGTTCGTGGTCCGCACGGCCGATCCGCCGCTGGCCGAGGCGGCGGGCCGGCGGGTCGTCGACGTGCGGCGTCTCGGCAAGCGGATCGTCCTGGCCCTGGACGGCGACCTGTTCCTGGTCGTCCACCTGATGATTGCCGGCCGGCTGCACGCGAAGCCGGCCGGCGCCCGGCTCGCGAACAGGATCGCGCTCGCGGCCTTCGACTTCCCGGACGAGACCATCCTCCTCACCGAAGCGAGCACGAAGAAGCGGGCGTCGATCCACCTTGTTCGCGGCGAGGCCGCCCTTGCCGACTTCGACCGCGGCGGCCTCGACGTCCTCTCCGCGGACCTCCCGGCCTTCCGCGCGGCGCTCGCGCGGGAGAGCCACACGCTCAAGCGGGCCCTGACCGACCCTCGCCTCTTCGACGGCATCGGCAACGCCTACTCGGACGAGATCCTCCACCGAGCCCGCCTCTCGCCCGTGAAGCTCACCGGAAGCCTGACCGAGGCCGAGGTCGAGCGGCTCTACCACGCGGCGCGCGACACGCTTGCCGAGTGGATCGCGCGCCTGCGCGCCGAGACGGGGGAGGGGTTCCCGGAGAAGGTCACGGCCTTCCGGCCGGGGATGGCCGTGCACGGCCGCTACCGCCAGCCCTGCCCGGTCTGCGGCTCGCCGGTCCAGCGGATCGTCTACGCCGAGAACGAGGCGAACTACTGCGCCACCTGTCAGGCCGGGGGCCGGCTCCTCGCCGACCGCGCGCTGTCGCGCCTGCTCCACGCCGACTGGCCGCGGACGCTCGAGGCGCTCGAGGAGCGCCGCGAGGCGCTCAGGGGTCAGGACGCGGCGGCCAGCCGGGCGAGCCGGACCCCGATGTCCCAGAGGCCGCCGGGGAAGCGGGCCGCGTCGCGCAGGACCGAGCCGAGCGACGCGACGAGGTGATCGATCTGCGCGTCGGTCACGACGAGCGGCGGGATGAGCTTGACGACCTCCGAGGCGC
>DATCKS010000571.1:0-13235 GCA_036562265.1 Thermodesulfobacteriota bacterium
GTGCACGGCCGCCGTGATCGTTCGCCGTGCGCTCGCCGGCAGGGGGAAGGCGCTGCGGACGCGGACCGGGCCGCCGGCGGCGCGGGCCTCGGCCGCGAGGGCGCCCGCCGTCTCGGGCGGCAGCCTTCGCAGCCGCTCGGCGAAGACCTGGGCCACCTGCTCCTCGAGGTCCGCGTCGGCGAGGTGGGCGAGCGCGCGGCGGGCCACCTCGAGGAAGTGCCGGGCCGCCTGGCGCCGCAGTTCCTGGAGGAACGCCGCCCGCTCCTCCTCGAGCTGGGCCAGCCAGCGGGCGCGGGTCTCCTCGACCTCCCGCCGGACGTCGGCCTCGAGCTGGCGGCCGAGCCGCTCCGCCGCCGCCTTCGCCTCGTCCATCAACCGGGTCCGGGCCGCCTCGAGCGCCTCGAGCGCCTCCTCGTGGCGGCGGGCCGCCGCCTCCGCCGCCCGCGCCTTCGCGTCGGCCTCCTCGAGCCTCGCGGCGACCTCGGCCTCGCGGCGCGCCATCGCCCGCATGATCGGCCGGTAGAGGAACCGCGCGAGCAGCCAGACGAGGACGAGGAAGTTGACGATCTGGGCGACAACGGTGACCCAGTCGACGCGCATTCGTTACCCCGAGACCTGCGCGGCCACCCGGTTCCAGAAGGGATTGGCGAAGATCAGGATCAACGACACGACGAGCGAGTAGATCCCCGACGACTCGACGATCGCCAGGCTCACGAAGAGCGTGCGCGAGATCGTGTTGGCCTCGTCGGGCTGCTGGGCGATGGCCGCGAGCCCCTGTGCGGCCGCCCGCCCCTCGCCGAGTGCGGCGCCGAAGCTGCCGACGGCGACCGTGATCCCCGCCGTGATGATGGAGACCATGCCGATCAGCACAAGGTCGTTCATGGAGTCCTCCCGTCACGATGCCTGGCGAGCCTGCCCGGATGATGGGTGCGCGTCGCCGCGGCGATGTACACCATCGCGAGGACCGCGAAGATGTACGCCTGGATGAGCCCCGTCAGCAGACCGAAGAGCTGCATGACGATCGGAAAGAAGAACGGGGCGATGCCGACGAGGATGGCCACGATCATCGTGCCGCTCATCATGTTGCCGTAGAGCCGCACCGCGAGCGCCACGGTCCTCGAGATCTCGCCCATGACGTTGATCGGTAGCATGAGCGGCGTCGGCTCGAGGTAGGTGCGCAGGTAGCCTCCGACCCCCTGCCGGGCCACGCCGAAGAGCGGCACCGCGACGAACACGCAGAGGGCGAGCGCCACGGTCGTCGACAGCGAGGCGGTCGGCGGGACGAAGCCGGGCACGACGCCGAGGATGCTGCTCGTCGCGATGAAGAGGAACAGCGTCCCGACGAACGGCAGGTAGACGCCCGGCTCCTGCTGGCTCACCTCGCGGATCTGGGTGTGGATCGCGAGCACGATCACCTCGAGCAGGTTCTGCCACCGCGTGAGCCGCGTCGAGGCGCTCAGTCGTCGCGTGACCAGGTACGACACGCCGGTGAGGAGCCCCATGACGACCCAGGTATAGGCGACCGTCGCGCTGATGCCGTACGGTCCCCATTGCCAGACGATGATCGCGTCGGTGTTCGGCATCAGGAGCGCCCCTCGTGCCGGGCGGCCCGTGCCGACGGCCGGCCCGGCCCGCCGAGCCCGCGGCGCGCGGCGCCGACGGCGGCGGTCCTCACCACGAGGAGCCCCGCCGTCGCCGCCGCGAGCCGCTCCCACCGGCCGTCCATGACCAGGAGGATCCCGACCGCGAGCACCGCGAACCGAACGGCGGCGCCGGCGACGAGCCAGCGCACCGGCGCGGCGACCCGGTGGAGCCGGCGCACCTGGAGCCAGAGCCCGCCGAAGTGGACGGCACCGAGCGCCGTGCCGGCGAGGAACGGGAGGACGAGGTCCCGTGCGTCAATCATCATCGCGACTCTCCCGCGACACCCAGTACCAGGCGTTCAGGCACCCCAGGGCGACGCCGCCGAGGAGGCCCGCCAGGGTCCACGAGATCGGCCCCGGGAAGCGGTGGTCGAGCCAGACGCCGAGGGCGATGCCGAGGAGCGTCGGCACCGCGACCGACCAGCCGACGAGACCGAACATGCCGAGGCCGAACCAGACCCCTCTGCGGCCGGCAAGGCGGGCACGGCGCTTGCGCCTCGCCTTGCGGCCGATCGTCTCCTGGACCGAGGGCCGCCGCCGCGTCACGCGCGTGCACCCTCGAACTCCAGGAACCGGCGCACGATCCCCGCCTCGAGGCGGGCGAGGGCGAGCCTGGCCGCCCGCTCGCGCTCGCCGAGATGGCGCTGGGTGCGTTCGACCGCCGCCCGGAGACCGGCCAGGTCGTCCCCCGTGACGCCGCTCCGCGTCGAGACGAGGACCTCGGCGCCGCACTTGACGAGGATCCCCTCGTCGTGACCGACGAACCCCTCGCTGCCGTCCGACCTGGCGAAGACGAGGACGCCCGGCACCAGCGCCGCCACGAAGTCGACGTGCTTCGGCAGGAGGCAGAACGAGCCGTTCGGCGCCTCGGCGACGACCTTGACGACCGCCTCGTCGACGAGCGCGCCGGTCGGCTCGAGGACCCGGAGGCGCAGCCGGCCGGTCATGCCCCGTCCTCCCCCTCTCGCGGTCGGCCCACCTCGTCGATGGAACCGATCATGTACAGCGCCTGCTCGGGAAGGGCGGCGAACTCGTCGGCCAGGATCCGCTCCGCCCCCTCGATCGTCGCCTCGAGACCGACGGCGCGCCCCGGCTGGCCGGTGAAGTGCTCCGTGGTGAAGAACGGCTGCGTCAGGAAGCGCTCCAGACGGCGGGCGCGCCCGACGAGCGCGCGGTCGCGCTCCGACAGCTCCTCGAGGCCGAGCATCGCGATGAGGTCCTTCAGCTCCTCGTACTCGGCGAGCGTCTGCCGTACCGCCCGCGCCACGGCGTAGTGCCGCTCGCCGACGATCGTCGGCGAGAGCATGCGAGAGTTCGACCGGAGCGGGTCGACCGCCGGATAGAGCCCCTGGCTCGCGCGGCGTCGCGACAGGACGATCGACGCGGACAGGTGCGGAAAGGTGTGGGTCGCGGCCGGGTCGGTGAAGTCGTCCGCCGGCACGTACACGGCCTGCACGGAGGTCATCGCGCCGCCGGGCGTACTCGAGATCCGCTCCTCCAGCTCCGCGAGTTCGGTGCCGAGCGTCGGCTGATAGCCGACCCGAGAGGGGATCCGCCCGAGGAGACCGGAGACCTCCGCGCCGGCCTGGATGAAGCGGAAGATATTGTCGATGAGGACGAGGACGTCCCGGTTGCAGTCGTCCCGGAAGTACTCGGCCATGGTGAGCGCCGCGTGTCCCACCCGGAACCTGACGCCGGGCGGCTCCTTCATCTGCCCGAACACGAGGACCGTCCGGTCGAGCACCCCGGCCTCGCGCATCTCGCGGTACAGCTCCTCGGCCTCGCGGCTCCGCTCGCCGATGCCGCAGAAGAGCGAGATCCCCTCGTATCGCCCGACGACGTTGTGGATCATCTCGGTGATCAGGACGGTCTTGCCGACCCCGGCGCCGCCGAAGAGGCCGGCCTTCCCCCCGCGCTCGAGCGGCGCCAGGAGGTCGATGACCTTGATGCCGGTCTCGAAGACGCTCGCACCGACCTCGCGCCGCACGAGGGGGACCGGCGGCCTGCGGATCGGCCGCCACTCGACGTCGGCGAGCGGGCCGCCGCCGTCGATCGGCCGCCCGAACATGTCGAGCATCCGGCCGAGCAGCGACGGTCCCACCGGCACCTCGAGGGGGCGGCCGCTGTCGACGACCGGCATGCCGCGCGCGAGGCCGCGCGTCGACGCCAGCGCGATGCCGCGGACGGTCGACGCGTCGAGGTGCGCGACGACCTCGATCACGACCGGGTCGTCGCCGCCGACCGTCAGCGTCCGGCCGATCGGCGGCAGCCCCTCCGTGAACCGGGCGTCGACGACGTTGCCCCGGACGGCGACGAGCGTGCCGCTGGCCGTCACGGGGTCGCACGGACCGTGACGACCGGGCAGTCGGCTCGACGGACGACCCGCTCCGCCACGCTCCCGAGGAGCACCCGTTCGACACCGCGGCGACCGTGGGTGCCGATGACGATGAGGTCGGCGCCGGCCTTGCGCGCCTCGTCGACGATGGCGTCGCCGACCGACTCGGCCGTCTCGATCACCACGTGCTCGACGCTCGGGGCGCCGTCGCCCGCGGCGAGGCGGCCGGCGAGCGTTTCGAGAGCCTGCTCCGCCTCCTTCAGCACGCGGTCGCGCGCCTCGAGGAGCGCGTCGTACACGGCGGGCCGAAGGCCGAGCGGCGGCGCGCTCCCCTGGACGACGTGGAGCAGCCGCATCCGGCTGCCGAGCGGGACCGCGAGCGAGCGGGCGAACTCGGCCGCCCGCTCGGACGGCGGTGAGAAGTCGACGGGGACGAGGATCAGGTCGGCTTTCGGCATGGCGATTGGCCCTCGTGTGGATTGCTCCGTACGCCGTGCAACCTCGGGGCCAACTGCCGAGCCGGCCGATCAGCCTTCTGCCCCGGCAGCCGGAGGCGGCGCCGGGGCATCGCTGTCTCACCGGGACGGCGCTGTCCCAGCTCCACGGGGCGGCCGTGTCCCGATCCCCCGTCATCGCGCCCGTCGCCGGCACGCCGGCCGGGTTACGGACTGGCACCAAGCTCGCAACGGACGCCGTCGAGGCGACCCGAACCGCCGATTGGAGAGCGTGCGATGCCCCGCCGCGCGCGCCGCGCATGAGCGCCCGCACGAGCGCCGTCGACGCGGTGCTCTTCGACATGGACGGCGTCGTGACCCGGACGGCGAGCCTGCACGCGGCCGCGTGGCAGGAGCTGTTCGACGACGTCCTGCGCCGCCATGCCGAGGCGCGAGGGGAGCCCTTCCGGCCGTTCGACCCCAGGGCCGACTACCTCGCGTACGTCGACGGCAAGCCGCGCCTCGACGGGGCCAGAAGCTTCCTCGCGGCGCGCGGGATCGAGCTGCCGGAGGGGGACCCGGGCGACGCCCCCGAGGCGCTCACCATCCACGGCCTCGCCAAGCGCAAGGACGCCCTCTTCCTTAGGCGGTTGCGCACCGAGGGGGCGGATGTCTTCGCCTCGACGATCACCCTGATCCACGCCCTGCGCGAGGCGGGCGTGAAGACCGGGGTCGTCACCTCGAGCCGCAACGGCCGCGAGGTGCTCCGGGCGGCGGAGATCGAGCACCTCTTCGACGCGCGCGTCGACGGCGAGGACGCCGCCCGGCTCGGCCTCAGGGGCAAGCCCGCCCCCGACCCCTTCCTCGAGTGCGCGAAGCGGCTCGACGCGGCGCCGCGGCGCACCGTGGTGGTCGAGGACGCGGTCTCCGGCGTCGAAGCGGCCACCCGCGGCGGCTTCGGCCTCGTGATCGGCGTCGACCGGGGGGGCAACCGCGAAGCCCTCGCGGCCCGGGGAGCGGACCTCGTCGTCGCCGACCTCGCCGAGGTCGATCTCGCCCGCATCGAGGCGTCCCTTCGCGAGAAGCAGGAGTCGACCGTCGCCTGGCGGATCGAGCAGGTCGGCTTCGATCCGGCGCGCGAGCACGACGTGGAGAGCCTCTTCACGGTCGGCAACGGCTACCTCGGCGTGCGGGGGAGTCTCGATACCCCCGTCGCCGTCTCGCAGGGCGACCTCTTCATCGCGGGCGTCTACGACCGCAAGCGACCCGAGCGCCCCTACTCGGAGCTGGAGTTCCTGACCCTCGACCGGGGCGAGTCCCTCTACAGCGAGCTGGTGTCGCTGCCGTTCCCGTTCCGGCTGCGCCTGGCCGTCGACGGGGAGCCGCTCGACCTCTCGAGGTCGATCTGGCGCCGGCACGAGCGGGTCCTCGACCTCGCCCGCGGCATCCTCGAGGGGTGCGCGGTGTACGAGACGGCCGGCGAGCGTCGCACGGTGGTCGGGACGCGCCGTCTCGCCTCGGCCGCCGACCTGCACCTCCTCCTCCAGGAGGTCACGGTCTGCCTCGACAACCACTCCGCCACCGTCGACCTCGACACCTCCCTGGACGCCCCCGACCTCGCGGACCACCACCCGCATCTCGTGCGGCTTCCGGCCGGGCCGGCCGACCCCGGCCTCGACGTGCAGCGCTTCACGACGCGCGCCTCGGGCATCGAGATCTGCCTGGCCGCCCGCACGACCCGGGTCGGCAGCGGCCGGGACGCCGTGCGGTGGCGGGTGCCGGCGACGATCGGCAACACGATCACCTTCCGCCGCTACGTCGCCGTCTACACGAGCCGGGACGTCGCCGACCCGACCGGGGCGGCCATCGCCCACGTGCGGGCGCTCCGCTGGGAGGACTTCGACGATCTCCTCGGCGCACACGCGGCGCGGTGGGCCGAGGTCTGGACGCACGCGGACGTGCGGGTCGACGGGAGCCCGGCGGCCCAGCAGGCGCTCCGGTTCAACGCCTATCACCTCACGATCGCCGCCGACCGCGACCCGCGGGTGTCGGTCGGCGGGCGGGCCCTCACCGGTCGCGCGTACGAGGGGCACGTCTTCTGGGACGTGGAGATGTTCAAGCTCCCCTTCTACCTCCACACCTTCCCGGACGTGGCGCGTTGCCTGCTCGCCTACCGCTACCACACCCTCGACGGCGCCAGGCGGCGGGCGGCCGAGATGGGGTATCGGGGCGCCTGCTACGCCTGGGAGTCGACCGTGACCGGCGACGACGTCACGCCGCGCACCATCCGGCTCAGGACGACCGGCAAGGAGATCCCGATCTTCACCGGCACCCAGCAGATCCACGTCACCGCCGCCGTCGCGCACGCCGTGTGGCGCTACTGGGAGGCGACGCGCGACCGGGAGTTCATGCGCGACATGGGGGTCGAGATCCTGGCCGAGACGGCCCGGTTCTGGACGAGCCGCGCCGTGCGCGGCCCGCGGGGGCTGCACATCCGCGGCGTCGTCGGCCCGGACGAGTACCACCACTCGGTCGACGACAACGCGTACACGAACTGGATGGCCCGCTTCAACCTCGAGCGGGCGGTCGAGGCGGCGAGGTGGCTCGCGGCCGTGGACCGCCCGGCGTGGGACGCCCTCACCGATCGCTGCGCGATCGAGCCGGACGAGGTCGAGGCGTGGGCCGCCGCCGCGCGCGACCTCTACTGCCCCGGTCCCGACGCGCGCGGGGTGATCGAGCAGTTCGCGGGCTTCTTCGACCTCGAGCCCTACGAGCTGTCCAGGGAGGAGCGACTCAAGGCGCCGATCAACCGGCTCTTCGAGTGGGACCGGATCAACCGGACGCGCCTCATCAAGCAGGCGGACGTCCTCATGCTCCTCCACGTCTTCCCCGACGCGTTCCCGCGCGACGTCGTCGCGGCGAACTACCGCTACTACGAGCCGATTACCGACCACGGCAGCAGCCTCTCGCCCGGCATCCACGCCGCCATCGCCGCCCGACTCGGCCTCAAGGAGGACGCGGAGCGCTACTGGCGCGAGAGTCTCTGGCTCGATCTCTCCAACGTGATGGGCAACAGCGCCCTCGGCGTGCACCCGGCCTGCATGGGCGCCACCTGGCAGGCGCTGGTGTTCGGCTTCCTCGGCGTGCGCTTCACGGAGGACGGTCCGCTGCCCGATCCCGAGGCGGGTCGCCGTCTGCCCGAGGGGTGGCGCCGCGTGGCGCTCACGCTCGCCTGGCGCGGGCGCAGGTACCCGGTCGAGGTGGCGAGGGAGGAGCGATGAACCCGTTTCCGTCGATCCTGGTGCCGCTCGACGGCTCGAGCACCGCCGCGCGGAGTCTCGGGTGCGCCACCTGGCTCGCCCGTCGTCTCGGCTCCCGGCTGCACGTCCTCAACGCGGGCCCCGATCCGCTGCCGGCTCGCGAGGCGCTCGCGCACCTCAAGGTCCCCGAAGAGGCGTGGCCGCTCGTCGTGCTGCACCAGGCGCCGACCCACCCGGCCGACGCCGTCCTCGAGGCGATCGCCCAGTACGAGATCGGGCTCGTCGTGATGACGGCACGCGGCAAGACGGTCGAGGCCGAGGAGACGGGCGACACGACCCGCCTCGTCGGACACGTGACGCACGCCGTCCTCGAGCGGAGCCCGGTGCCGGTGCTGCTCCTGCCGCCGGCCTACCGCGAGGACCTGCCGTGGACGCGCGTCCTCGTCCCGGTGAGCGGCGAGGCCGAGGCGGACGCCGCGCTGACCCTCGCGGTCCGGCTCGCCAAGGCGCTCGACCTCGGGGTCCACGTCGTGCACGTGATCCCGCCGGAGGACGGCGAGGCCGACCTCGCTGCCAGGGCGCGCTACGCGGACGCCCTCCACCACGAGTACCCGTGCCAGCTCAAGGAGGTCGTCAGCCGCGCCCTCGCCGACTGCACCCCGGAGGAGCATTGCCGCGTCGAGGACGTGGCGCTGAGTTACGGCGAGGTCGGCACCGAACTCCTCGCCCTGATCGAGCGCAAGCGGGTGAGCCTGCTCGTGATCGGCTGGCACGGGTGTCTCGCGAGCGGCCGCGCTCCGGTGCTCAGGCGCCTGATCGAGTCGGTCACCGCCCCGCTCCTCCTCGTCAAGCCGGCCGAGCCGCAGCCGTTCCGGCTCAAGGTCGGCGAGGAGATCGCGTGACGGGCGCCCTCAGAGGTCGAGGCCGAGCGCCGGGCCGGCGACGAAGTAGCCGACCAGCGACACGAGCACGATCCCGATCAGGTTCAACCAGAACCCGGCGCGGACCATCTGCCCGAGTCGCACGTGGCCCGACCCGAACACGATCGCGTTGGGCGGCGTCGCCACCGGGAGCATGAACGCGAAGCTCGCCCCGAGCGTCGCCGGGACCAGCAGCAGCGTCGGGTCGAGCCCCAGCGCCGCCGAGACCCCCGCCCCGCCGAGGACCGGCATCATCGTGGTGGCCACCGCCGTGTTGCTCGTCAGCTCGGTCAGGAAGATCACGACCGTCGTGACCGCCACCACCACGAGAAAGGGGTGTACGCCACGGAGCGACTCGAAGCTGCCGCCGATGAAGCGGTCCACGCCGGTTCCCTGGATCGCCGCGGCGAGGCTCAAGCCGCCCCCGAAGAGGACGAGGATCCCCCAGGGGAGCCTCGACGCCGTCTCCCAGTCCATGGCGAACGTGCGGGTCCGGACGTCGACGGGGATCAGGAAGAGGGTGCCGGCCGCGATGACGGCGATCCCCTCGTCGGTGAGCCCGGTGAGTCCGGTGAGCGCCACGATGCCGGGCCTCGCGACCCACGCGAGCGCCGTCAGCGCGAAGACGACCGCCACGACCCGCTCGCCGCGGCTCATCGGCCCGAGCCGGTCAAGCTCGTCCCGGATCAGCTGCCGCCCGCCCGGGACGCGGCCGAGCCGCACGGGGAACGCCACCGCGGTCAGGTAGAGCCACGCGAGCGGGAGGAACACCGCGACGAGCGGCAGCCCAACCGCGAACCACGTCCCGAAGCCGATCTCCTGCCCGTAGGCGCGCTCGACGTACCCTTTGAGGACGGCGTTCGGCGGCGTCCCGATCAGAGTTGCCACGCCGCCGATGGTTGCGGCGTAGGCGATGCCGAGCACGAGCGCCGCGGCGAAGTCGGCCCCCGGCTGCCCCGCCCCCTCCTCCGCTCGCGCACGCACCAGGCGGATCACGCTCGCGCCGATCGGCAGCATGATGGCGACCGTGGCGGTATTGGAGACCCACATGCTCATCGCCGCCGAGGCGAGCATGAAGCCGGCGACGAGCCGGCGCGGCCCGGTGCCGACCATCAGGACGGTCGCGAGCGCGATCCGCCGGCTCAGTCCCCAGCGCTCCATGCCGAGGCCGAGGACGAACCCGCCCATGAAGAGGAAGATCACCGGGTCGGCGTACGGCTCGGCCGCCTCGCGGATCGTCCGGGCGCCGAGGAGCGGCAGGGACGCGATCGGGACCAGCGCCGTGGCGGCGAGCGGCACCGCCTCGGTGAGCCAGAAGACGGCCATCAGCACGCCGACGCCCGCGACGACGCGCCCCTCCTGGGTCAGCCCCCGGCCCCCCTCCGCCGCCTCGGGGGCCAGGAGGTACACGGCCAGCCCGAGCACCGGGCCGGCCGCGAGCCCCGCCCACTGGACGCCGACCTGGACCCGGCCGGCCGGCTCCGGCTCCGGCGGGCCGGGGAGGTCGCCTGCCGCGTTCAGCGCTGGCCGAGCCGCCCGAGCGTGCTGTCGAGCGCGCGCTCGAGCTTGCGGGTGGCGCCGTCGATCGCCTGCCGCATCGTCTCGGCCTGGTCGCTCGCCGCGACCGGATCGAGCCCGGCGAGGCGCGCCTCCAGGACGCAGCGCTTGTCCTCGCCCGACTTGAGGGCGTTCACGTCGCTCAGATGGACCTCCAGGCGCGTGATGCGATCGGCGAAGCGGGCGAACGCCTCCCGCATCATGACCTCGACCTCGCGGGCCAGGCTCTCGCCCCCCCGGATCCTGCCATCGGTGTTGACCTGAACGTGCACGGGTGTCCTCCTCCGAGTCGCGCTCCCTCCGGTACCGCCCGGCGTCGACCTCGTCCACGGCGCCGACGGCGCGCCACGGCCCGGCCGAGCGGTCGCTCCGGCGCAGCCACGAGCAACCGGTTTCGTCGACGCTCATCGCACATTCGATGCCGGGCGCCGGCGTCCGGCAAGGGCTCGAAATCGCTCGCGCTCGCTCCGGAGGCCCCAACGGAGCCGGGACCTCGCTGCCCCGGTGCGGGGCCCGAAAGCCCCACCCCGCCGCCATGTCGGCCTCGGAGGCAGCGCCCGGCAGGCAAGGAAGCCCCTGCAGGGCCGGCGCCCCCGCAACGGGCGGTCCGCGAGGCGCGATGCCGGCGAGCGCCGTCACCGACCGCACTGTGCGGCCACGGTAGCGGTGGGCCGACCGGGCCGGCCGCGTGGGTCCCCGCACAAGTCTGCGGAACACCCCACGTTCTTGTGGCACGATGCCCGAGGTCCGTACCGGCTCGTGTCTTGCTGGGAGGGACCCCTCCTACGGTTCGGCCTGGCCGACGAACGGACAGCAGGAGTCGTCGATGGCGCGTCGACGCCGAAGCCCGCCCACCCTGCTCACGCTCCACGATGCCGCCGCTGCGGTCGGCCTGAGCGTCCCGACCCTCCGCCGGCACATCCGATCGGGCAGGCTTCGGGCGGAGCGCATCCGGGGCAAGTACGGCCCCGAGTACCGCGTCGACGCGCGAGCGCTTGCCGTTCTCGGCCTCCCGGTCACGCTGCCGCCCCCTCGTCCACCCGCCGTCGCGCCGCCCAGGCGACACGCCGGCGTGGAGCCGGACGCGCTGGCGAGGCTGCTCGCCGAGCTTGCCGCGCTGCGTCAAGAGCTTCGCGACCTCGGCAGGGCGATCGCCGAACTCACCGACAGGCTCCCCCGCGCCGAGCCGGCTCGATCTCGTCGCGCGCGGCGACGGTAGCGCTCGCCCTTCCAGCAGACGGGAGGTTCGCTCCGCCTCGGGACTCCGGTTCCCTCTTGTCAGTCGCGAGCGGCTCGATATAGTGTAATTGTATGGTCGATCCGTGGTCACCCCTGCGCACCTCTGATCACGCGCGGCGGTTTCGGAACCGCATTCCACGGCGTGGTCGGAGCGGAGGCCGCTCTCGGGGAGACACGGCGGCATCGACATCGCCCGTTCGCCAGGCACGCGCGGTCACGCCAACGCGTCTTGCGCGTTCGTCAGAACGCGAGGCCCCTCAGAGCCGCTCTCCCGAGCCGGAGGTGCTCCCTCCTTCCGTGCGCCGTCGCGTGTCCGGCAGGCTGACGCTCCTGTCGTCGAGAGGAGGACCCGGTCAGTGCCCATCTCGCGAGACGCGACGGCAGCCGTCCTTCGCGACCTTTCCGATCCCACAGCGGACGCCGTCGCGCTGCTCGACGCGAGCGGTCGCATCGTGCTCGTCGACGACCGGCTGACGGAGCTGTTCGGCTACGCGAGGCGCGAGCTCGTAGGCCTGCCGATCGACACGCTGATCCCGGACCTCCGCGGACGATCGTCCCGGCCGCGCCGCCCGGCCCGCGCGTTCGAGCGCTCGGGCCGCCGCAAGGACGGCAGTCGGCTTGCCGTCCGGGTCGCCTTCCACCCGTTGCCGGGCGACGACGCGCGCCTCGTCGTCTGCACCGTCTGCGACATCGCCCGCCGCAAGTCCGCCGAGTCCGCCCTTCGTCTGCTGCTCGACGCGAGCCTCGCCCTCGGCGCGGCAGAGGACGGCGACGCGGCCGCCCTTGCGGTCGCGCGCGCGGCGGTCCCCGCGATGGCCGACTGGTGCGTGGTCGACCTGATCGCGAGCGACGGGACGTTGCGCCGAGCGGCGGTCGCCCATGCCGATCCCGGCCTCACGGCGCTCGCCAGGCGGCTGCGCCGGTTCACACCGGATCCGAACCGGCCGCACGAGGCGCAGGCGGCGCTGCGGACCGGCGCCCCGCAACTCGTCCCGGAGGTCACCGATGCCTGGCTCGCCGCGCACACGAGGGACGCCCGTCACCGCGCGCTCCTCGTGGCCACCGGTGCCCGCTCCCTCATGTGCGTGCCGCTCGCGACGGCGGGCCGGACGCTCGGTGCGCTGACCTTCCTGGCCGCCGAATCGGGACGCCGCTACGAGGCGGCCGACCTCGCCGTGGCCCTGGCGCTCGCCCGGCAAGCCGCCCTCGCGATCGCCAGCGCGGAGGCGAACCTGGAGGCCCGCGAGGCGACCCGCCTGCACGAGACCGTTCTCGCCCGCGCCGGTCACGAGCTGCGGATGCCGATCACGATCATCAAGGGCCATCTGGCGCTCCTCGCCCGGCGGCTTACGGCGTGCGGGGCCGACGAGCAACTCCAGGGCCTGCTCGCCGTCGCGCGCCGCCACACCGATCGGATGGCCGAACTCCTCTCCGACCTGATCGAGACCTCCCGTCTGTCGGCCGGCCGCGCGCCCCTGAACCTCAGGCGAGTTCGGCTCGGCGACGTCGTGGCCGCGGCGATCGCCCAGGTGAGACCGCTCGCCGCGGAGAAGGACGTGTGCCTCGTCGCCGCGGTCGCCCCCCGCCTGACGCTCGCCGCCGACCGCCTCAAGCTCGAGCAGATCCTGATCAACCTCCTCACCAACGCGATCCGGCACTCGCCGCCCGGCGGCACGATCCACGTCGAGGGGGCGCCGACCGGCAGCGACCTCGAACTCAGGGTCCGCGATCACGGCGACGGCATCCCCCGCGGCGACCTCGAGCGGATCTTCCTGCCGTTCCAGCAGGTGAATCGCACGGCCGGGGCCGTGCGGACGGGGCGGCTCGGCGCCGGCCTGGGGCTGGCC
>DATCKS010000574.1:0-7288 GCA_036562265.1 Thermodesulfobacteriota bacterium
GCGGCCGGCGGCGGCGACACCACCCGCGGCGGCTCCGCCAGCTCGGAGGCGTCCACGGAGAGGTCGGCAAAGGGGTCGGACTCCCCCGCGGCCGGCGGCGCCTCGGCAGGCGCGGCCGCCCGCGCCGGCTCGGAGGACGGCTCGACGCTCGCGGGGACGTGGCCGTTGCGGTCGGCCGCCGCCTGCGGCGGCGGGACCGCCCCGGCCTTCACCGGCAGGATCTCGGGGTCGAGGGGGCGCCCGGTCTTCGCCTCGTCCTTGAGCCGCGTCCCCTCCATCGCGAGGAACTGCGGGTTCAGGCCGGCGTCGAGGACCATGTGGCGCAGGTCGGCGTCGACGGTGTCGAGGGCGCTGTCGGCCTCCTTCAGCTCGAAGCTGAAGTCGCCGCGCGGCCACTGGAAGAACGTGTAGACGACCGCCTCGGCCTGCTTGCGGATCGCCTCCTGGATCCTGTCGGCCGGGATGCCGAACTGCTCGACGAGGACGTCCCCGAGTCGCTCGCGGCCGCCCGACGCCCGCTGGCGGTCGAGCGCCTCGGCGAGTTGCTGCCCGGTGATGACGCCGCGCGCGACGAGCACCTCCCCGAGGTTCTGCGACGCCTCGGTCGAGACCGCGCGGACCACCTGGCCGTTCCGGAAGATGATCTCGCCCTCGACTCGCCTGCCGTTCGCGTCGGGCTCCGCTCTCAGGTAGAGGATGCCGGACTTCCGGGAGAGGCTCACGATCTGGAGGATGTCCCCCAGCCCGAGATCTTCCAGGTTTCCGACGAGGCTCATGCCGGCTCTCTCCGACGCCTCCGCGCCGGCCAGTGAAATGCGCGCGATCCCCGTCACAGACAGGGGGGCGAAAAGGCGCGCGGACCATACACCGGGCTCGGGAGGGGTGTCAAGCCGCGGCGACGCTCCCCGAACGGGACGCGCCGATCGCAGTCCAGGCCGCGGAACCCGAATCGGGCGGGAGGGCTACTTCACCGGGAGCGGCGCGCCCGACAGGAGGCGGACGCGGGCCGCCGGACGCGTCGCGGCGGCGATGGGGCGGAGGTCGAGGTGGTAGCCGGCCCCGACCGTGCTCTTGAGGCGGGTGAGCGCCGCCGCGGTGTCGGCCTGGGCCTCGAGCGGCACGGCCAGGACGACCTGCGGCCGGGCCTCCGGCGGGTTGGGTCCCCGGACGGTGTCGAGGAGCCCCTCGACGACCGCGGTCGCCCGCTCGGCGTCCGTGAGGCGAACCGAGCCGGCCGGCGGCAGCGCGAAGGCCATGCGGGTCACGTGGATCCGGGCCAGGGTATCGAGCGAGGCCGCGGCCACCTCGCGCAGGCGGGCCGAGTCGGCCTCCGCCTTCGGCCCGAGCCCCATGACGAGCACCCTCGGCGCGCCGGCCCGGCGTCCTGCGGCGACGAGCAGCGCCTCGCCCCGGGCCGCGCGGTACCAGCCGACCTTGATCTGCCGCGAGAGGGCGCCGTTCAGGCGCCAGTCGAGGAGCCCGGCCGCGCCGACCGGCGGGCGGTCGTCCGCGTGCAGGAAGACGACGAGGATCTCGGCCGGGATCCGGTCGACCGGATCGGCGGTGAGCTCGACGATCACGACGCGCCCCGCCCCGGCGAGCGCGTGTCGCGGCCGAGTTGACGGGCGATCCGGTCGAGCACGCCGTTGAGGAACGGGGCCGTCTCCTCCGCCCCGTACCGCTTGCCGAGCTCGATCGCCTCGTTGATGGTGACCGAGGCGGGAATGTCCGGTCGGCGGCGAAGCTCGTAGGCCGCCAGGCGAAGGATCGCCAGGTCGACCCGCGACATGCGCGACAAGGACCAGTTCTCGGAGCTCGCCTCGATCAGCCGGTCGATCTCTTCCAGGTTCGCGACCGTCCCCTCCGCCAGCTCGCGGGCGAACGGCAGGTCGGCCATGTCGGCCTCGAAGTGCTCGGCGAGCATCGGCACGCCGACGTCCGGCGCCGTTCCCCCCATCTCGTACTGGTAGAGGGCCTGGAGCGCCAGCTCGCGCGAGCGCCGCCGCGAGGCCACGGACCCTAGCCTCCCGCGCGTCGGAGCTGCGCCATCAGGTTGGCCATCTCGATGGCGGTCATGGCGGCCTCGAAGCCCTTGTTGCCGGCCTTCGTCCCGGCACGCTCGATGGCCTGCTCGATCGTGTCGGTCGTCAGCACGCCGAAGCCCACCGGGACGCCGGTCTCGCGCATGACGGCGGCGATCCCCGAGGCCATCTCGCCCGCCACGTAGTCGAAGTGCGGCGTGGCGCCCCGGATCACGCAGCCGACGCAGACGAGGGCGTCGTAGCGCCCCGACCGGGCCAGCTCGCGCGCGACGAGGGGGACCTCGAAGGCGCCCGGTACGCGCACCAGATCGACGGCGTCGCTCGCGGCGCCGCAGCGCGCGAGGGCGTCGCGCGCCCCGTCGACGAGTCGCTCGCCGATGAAGTCGTTGAACCGGCTCGCCACGATGGCGAAGCGCAGCCCCTCGGCCGAGAGCCGGCCCTCGATGGTCCTCACGCCTTTCCTCCCGCGTCGATCTCGTCCACCGTGAGAAGGTGGCCGAGCTTCGTCCGCTTCGTGAGCAGGTACCGGTGGTTGGCCGGCCTGGGCGGCATCTCGATCGGCACCCGCTCCACCACCTCGAGGCCGTAACCCTCGAGCCCGACGATCTTCTTCGGGTTGTTCGTGAGGAGCCGCATCCGCCTGACGCCGAGGTCCACGAGGATCTGCGCCCCGATGCCGTAGTGCCGGAGGTCGGGCTTGAAGCCGAGGTCGAGGTTGGCCTGCACCGTGTCGCGGCCGCCGTCCTGGAGCGAGTAGGCCTTGAGCTTGTTGAGGAGCCCGATGCCCCGCCCCTCCTGGCGCATGTAGAGGACCACGCCGCGCCCCTCGCGCTCGATCATCCCCATCGCGGCCTGGAGCTGCTCGCCGCAGTCGCACCGCTCGGAGCCGAACACGTCGCCGGTGAGGCACTCGGAGTGGACCCGCACGAGCACCGGCGTCTCCGGGTCGATCGTGCCCTTGACGAGCGCGAGGTGGGGGTCCGGGTCGACGTCGCTCGTGTAGGCGATGGCGGTGAAGCGGCCGGCGAACCGGGTCGGCAGCTCGGTGACGGCGGCGCGGTGCACGAGCCGCTCGTGCCGCATGCGGTACTCGATGAGGTCCCGGATCGTGAGGATCTTGAGACCGTGCTTCGCGGCGAAGCGCTCGAGGTCGGGCATGCGGGCCATCGTCCCGTCGTCGTTCATGATCTCGCAGATGACGGCGGCGGGCTTGAGGCCGGCGAGCCGCGCGAGGTCGACCGAACCCTCGGTCTGTCCCGTGCGGACCAGGACGCCCCCGTCCCGGGCGCGCAGCGTCTGCACGTGGCCCGGCCGGACGAGGTCGGACGGCTGCGTCCTGTCGTCGACGGCGACGCGGATCGTCCTGGCCCGGTCGGCCGCCGAGATGCCGGTCGTGACCCCGACCCTGGCGTCGATCGGCACGGAGAACGCCGTGCCGAAGTTCGTCGTGTTGGCCGCCGACTCCACGATGAGCGGGAGGTCCAGCTCGCGCAGGCGAGCCTCCGTCATGGCGAGGCAGATGAGGCCCCGTCCCTCGCGCGCCATGAAGTTGATCGCCTCGGGGGTGACCATCTCGGCCGCGAGACAGAGGTCCCCCTCGTTCTCGCGGTCCTCGTCGTCGACGAGGATGACCATCTTCCCCGCGCGGAGGTCGGCGAGCCCCTCCGCGATCGATGAGACGGGCATCAGCTTCCTCGGAAAAATGCCAGCCGTTCCAGGTGCTTGGCCAGTATGTCGGCCTCGATATTAACACGCGCCCCCACCGTTTTCGAGGCGAGCGCCGTGCGGGCCAGGGTGTGCGGGACGAGGTTCACCTCGACGATCGTGTCGCCCTCCGGGCGGTCGTCGACCCGGTTGACGGTGAGGCTCACGCCGTCGACGGCAATGGAGCCCTTCTCGACGACGTAGCGCGCGAGCCGGCCGGGGACCGACACCCGGAGCCGCACGGACTCGCCGACCGGGTCGAGGCCCACGACGGCGCCGGTGGCGTCGACGTGTCCCTGCACGATGTGCCCGCCGAGCCGGTCGCCGAGCGCCATCGCCCGCTCCAGGTTCACCCGATCGCCCCGCGCGCGGTCGCCCAGGGTGGTGCGGGCGAGCGTTTCGGCCGAGACGTAGACCGAGAAGCGGCCGCCTCGGCCGGCGCCCCCGGCCTCGACGCCGGTCACGGTGAGGCAGGCGCCGTCCACGGCGATGCTCTCGCCAGCCGCGAGCGCGCCCGCGTCGATGTCGGACGTCTCGATCACGAGGCGCGCGCCGTCGGCGTCGCGCGCGATCGACGCGATGCGCCCGACGTCCTCGATGATTCCGGTGAACATCTCACGTCTCCCGCACGACGTCGGCCTCGACGAGGAGGTCCTCGCCGATCCGGCGCCGCCGAACCCTGGTGAGCCGGACCGCGTCGCCGAGGCGCGCGACCCCCTCGCCGCCGACCATGCCGGGCGCCGCGCGGCCGCCTATGATCAGCGGCGCGATGAACACCGCCACCCGGTCGACGAGGCGCTGGTCGAAGAGGGCGCCGGTGAGGCCGGCCCCCCCCTCGACGAGGAGGTCGGCCACCTCGCGGCGGCCGAGGTCGTCGAGGAGGCGACCGAGGTCGAGGAGCCGGCCGCGCCGCGGCAGCGTCACGACCTCGGCGCCGGCCGCCTCGAGGCGCTCGCGGGCGCGCGGGTCGGCCCCCTCGGCGCAGGCGACGAGGGTGCGCGCCGCCGGATCGGGGGCGAGGACCCTCGCCGTCGGCGGCATCCGGAGGGACGGGTCGACGACGACCCGCCAGAGCGGGCGCCGCGGGATCGCGAGCCGCGCGGCCAGCCGCGTCGAGGGGGTGACCCGCGCGGTCAGCATCGGGTCGTCGGCGACGACCGTGCCGACCCCGACCATGACCGCGTCGGCCGCGTCGCGCATCTCGTGCACCAGCGCGCGCGACCGCTCGCTCGTGATCCACCGGCTGTCCCCGCTCCGGGTCGCGGTACGCCCGTCGAGCGAGGCGGCGAGCTTGACGGTCACGAGCGGCCGGCCGGCCGTCACGAGACGCCTGAAGGGGGCGATCTGCCGGGCCGCCGCCTCGCCGAGAAGCCCCACCTCGACCGCGACGCCGTGGGCGCGGAGCCGCTCGACCCCGCCGCCCGGGACGCGCGGGTTCGGGTCGGGCGTGGCCGCGACGACCCGGCGGATGCCGGCCTTGAGGATCGCATCGACGCAGGGGGGCGTGCGCCCCTGGTGGTTGCAGGGCTCGAGGGTGACGTAGAGGGTCCCGCCGCGCGCCCGCTCGCCGGCCGCGGCGAGCGCGGCCGCCTCGGCGTGCGGCTCGCCGGCGCGCCGGTGGAACCCCTCGCCGACGACGCGGCCCGCCTCGTCCGCGACGACCGCGCCGACGATCGGGTTGGGGCTCGTCCGGCCGCGCGCCGTCTCGGCCAGCGTGAGGGCCCGGCGCATGAGCCGGCGGTCCAGCCGGGACCACCGGCTCGCCGGGTCACGGCTCACGTGTCGTCTTGCCGGCCGCCTCGTGCCGGAGCAGCCCCTGCAGTTCGGCCATGAAGTCGTTCAGGTCCTGGAAGCGCCGGTAGACGGAGGCGAAGCGGACGAAGGCGACCTCGTCGAGTTCCTTCAGGGCGGCCATGACCTTCTCCCCGATCAGCGACGAGGGGATCTCGCGCTCGCCCGAGTCGGTGAGTTCGGCCTCGATGCGGCGGACGATCTCCTCGATGGTGTCCGCCGAGACGGGGCGCTTCTCGCAGGCCCGCTGGATGCCGGCCACGATCTTCTGCCGGTCGAACGCCTCGCGCCGGCCGTCCTTCTTGACGACCTGCGGCATGACCTCCTCGACCCGCTCGTACGTCGTGAAGCGCTTCTCGCACTTGAGGCACTCGCGGCGGCGGCGGATCACGTCGCCGTCGCGAGCGAGGCGGGAATCGATGACCTTGTCGTTGAGGTGCTGGCAGAACGGGCACCGCATGTCGCTACCCCGCGCGGCCCGCCCGCACCGCGGTCACGCCCCGCGCGCCACTCGGGCGGGGTACAGGGGAAACCTGGCGCAGAGCTCCTGCACGTCGCGCCGCACCCGCGCGAGGCGGGCCTCGTCGTCCACCGCCTCGAGCGCCTCGTGGATGAAGCCGGCGATGGCGACCATCTCCGCCTCCCCCATCCCGCGGGTCGTCACGGCCGGCGTCCCGATCCGGATGCCGCTGGTCACGAAGGGGCTGCGGGTCTCGAAGGGGACCGTGTTCTTGTTCACCGTGATCCCGGCCCGATCGAGCGCCGCCTCGGCCTGCTTGCCGGTGATGTCCGTCGTCCGGAGGTCGACGAGCAGAAGGTGCGTGTCGGTGCCGCCCGAGACGAGCTTCCACCCCTTCGCCGACAGCTCCGCGGCGAGCCGCGCGGCGTTCTTGACGACCTGCGCGATGTAGCTCTTGAACGCCGGCTCGAGCGCCTCCTTGAAGGCGACGGCCTTGGCCGCGATCACGTGCATGAGCGGCCCGCCCTGGATGCCCGGGAAGATCGCCTTGTTGACGGCGGCGATCCGCTCGGCCGAGCCGAGCACCATCCCTCCCCGCGGGCCGCGGAGCGTCTTGTGGGTCGTCGTCGTCACGTAGTCGCACACGCCCACGGGGTTCGGGTGGAAGCCGGTCGCTACCAGCCCGGCCGGATGCGCGATGTCGGCCATCAGGACGGCGCCGACCTCGTCGGCGATCTCGCGGAACGGACGGTAGTCGATGGCGCGCGGGTAGGCCGACGCGCCGGCGATGATCATCTTCGGGCGGTGCCGGCGGGCCAGGTCGGCGACCTGGTCCATGTCGATCCGGTGATCGGACTCGCGCACCCCGTACGGGATGATCTTGTAGAGGAGGCCGGAGAAGTTCACCGGGCTGCCGTGCGTGAGGTGGCCGCCCATCGAGAGGTTCATGCCGAGCACCGTGTCGCCAGGCTTCAGCGCCGCGAGGTAGACGGCCATGTTCGCCTGCGCGCCCGAGTGCGGCTGTACGTTGGCCGCCTCGGCGCCGAAGAGCCGGCAGGCGCGCTCGATGGCGAGCCGCTCGGCCTCGTCGATGACCTCGCAGCCGCCGTAGTAGCGCTTGCCCGGGTAGCCCTCGGCGTACTTGTTGGTGAGGGGGCTTCCCGCGGCCTCGAGCACCGCCTCGCTCACGAAGTTCTCCGAGGCGATGAGCTCGAGGTGATCGCCCTGCCGCACCGTCTCGCGGCGGATGATGTCGGCGATCTCGGGATCGACCTCTCGAAGCGGAGCGCCC
>DATCKS010000575.1:0-2552 GCA_036562265.1 Thermodesulfobacteriota bacterium
CCCATGTGCGCCGCGTTCGAGCGGGTGAAGGACGTCGTCGCGCGCTGGAGCGGCGAGCACCGGATGGCCTACCCGCCCACGATCATCCACGTCACCGACGGCGAGTCCACCGACGGCGACCCGACCGAGATCATCGAGGCGCTCAAGAAGTCGGGCACCGAGGACGGCGACGCCCTCGTCTTCAACATCCACATCTCCTCGAAGGGGGGCGCCCAGGTCCGGTTCCCGGATACCGAGGAGGGGCTGCCGGACGACTACGCGAAGATGCTCTTCCGCACCTCGAGCCTCCTGCCCGAGCCGCTGCGGCGCGAGGCGGCCAGGGAGGGCTTCGCCGTGACCGACGGCTCGCGCGGCTTCGCCTTCAACGCCGACCTGGTGCAGCTCATCCAGTTCCTCGACATCGGCACGCGGGCGAGCAACCTGCGGTAGGCGTCGCGCCCGATGACCCGTTGCCGCGGATTCTCCGTCCCGAAGTCGGGCCGGAAGGACGCGGAGAACGAGGACGCCTTCGAGATCGATCTCGATCGCGGCGCCGTCGCCGTGGCGGACGGCGCCACCGATTCCTCGTTCTCGCGGGCCTGGGCGCGGCTGCTCGTGGACGCCTTCAGGGTCTGGCCCCTCGACCCCGCCGCCGACGCCCGGGCGCTCGAGGCGTGGCTTGCGCGGCCGCAGGCGCTCTGGCGCCGGATGCTCGAAGGCCGCCCCCTTCCCTGGCACGCGCAGCACAAGGTCGCGCAGGGCGCCTACGCGGCGCTCGTCGCGGCCGAAGTGCGCGCCGACGGCGACCACGTCTACTGGTCGGCGCTCGCGGTGGGCGACTGCTGCCTCTTCGTCGTCGAGAACGATCGGCTCGAGGTTGCCTTCCCCATCGAGGACCCCGAGGCGTTCGGGTCGACGCCCTTCCTCCTCGGCACGAACCCCGAGGCCAACCGCGGGGTGGCCGATCACCTGCGCCAGCGCACCGGCCGCGCGGCGCGCGGCGCCCGCCTGCTCTTCATGAGCGACGCCCTCGCGCAGTGGTTCCTCGCCGCGGCGCGCGGAGGGGAGCGCCCCTGGCGGACGCTCGACGAGGCCGAGGACGCCTACGCCTTCGGCGCGCTGATCGGCCGGCTACGCGAGGCCGGGGCGCTGCGCAACGACGACTCGACGCTCGTCTTCTGGGAGACCTGAGATGGCCTGGCCCGGGATGGTCGAGTACTCGGCCGCCGTGCAGAACCAGCAGGCGAGCTTCCTCGCGCCGGAACTCAAGGCCGCGAGCGTCGTCACCAACCGCCTCGGCCTGCCGAAGGTCTGCTCCGGCGCGTTCGCGATCGTGTACGAGCTGACGAACGGCCGGGACCGCTGGGCGATCCGCTGCTTCACCAGGGAGGTCGGCGACCTGATGGAGCGGTACGCCGCGATCGCCGCGCACCTCCGCAAGGCGGCGCTGCCGCAGTTCGTGCCGTTCGACTACCTCCAGGACGGCATCCTGGTGAACGGCAAGCCGTACCCGATCATGAAGATGCAGTGGGTCGAGGGGGTGCCGCTCGGCCGCTACGTCGAGCAGCACCTCGGCGACCCCGCCCGGTTGCTCGCGCTGGCGGGCCAGTTCGGCGAGCTGTCGGCCACGCTCGAGAAGCACAGGATCGGCCACGGCGACCTCTCCGCCGACAACGTCCTCCTCGTCAACGACGCCATCACCCTGATCGACTACGACGGGCTGTACGTGCCGGCGCTCGCCGGTCGCAAGGCGCGCGAGCTGGGGAACCCGGCGTTCCAGCACCCCGGGCGCGACGAGTCGCTCTTCGGGCCGGAGGTGGACCGCTTCTCGGTCCTCGTCATCGCCACGGCGCTCGCCGCGCTCGCCGCCGACCCTGGCCTCTGGTCGCGGCACTCGGGGGGCAACGGGATCCTCTTCTCGCCGGCCGACCTGCGGAGCCCCGCCGCCTCCCCCCTCTTCAAGACGCTGCGCGCGTCGCCGAACGCCGCGGTGCGCGGGCTCGCCGACGAGCTGGCGCGCTGGTGCGAGGCGAAGCCGGGCAAGCTCGGCAAGCTGCCGCCGCTCGGCAAGCTTGCCGCGAAGGTCGCGCCGTCGGCCGCATCGGCTGCCGCCGCGCCGGCGACGGTCTCGATCACGGTGGCCATCCCGAACGGCACGGCCGCGCAGCCGGCGGAAAGCGCCGCCCCCTCGCCAGGCCGGCCCGCGCGCGTCGCCTGGTGGCGCCGCGGTGCGACCAGGGCCGCGGCGCCGCCGCAACCGGCGCCGGCTGCCGCGCCAGCCCCCGTGGCCGCGCCCGCGCAGGCCGGCCCCGCGGTCGACTGGACGGGGCCCTTCGCGACCGCCGTCGGCCTCGGCGTCTTCGCCGTCCTCCTCGCGCCGGAGACCCGTTCCCTGTCGGTGCTGCTCGCCCCCATCCTGGTGGCGCTGGTAGCCGGGATCGACGCGGCCTACCAGCGGAGCGGGGAGCCGGGGGCGTTGCGGGCGAGCGTGGCGGCGAGCGCGTTCGGCGCGGGGCTCTTCGGCGTGCTGCTCGCGCCCGAGACCGCCTCGGCGTCGATGCTCGCCCTTCCGG
>DATCKS010000577.1:0-1599 GCA_036562265.1 Thermodesulfobacteriota bacterium
CGTCGCGGCCGCGGTGCGCCTCCTCGAGGGGCGCGACTTCCACGTGGTCGTCGCGGGAGGCGGCAACCGGCGGGTCTACGCGAGGGTGGACGACGGGACGCTCGGCCACGTGAAGTACCTCGGCTACGTGACGGACAACGAGCTGCGGGCGCTCTACGATCGCGCGAGCTGCTTCGTCTATCCGTCGCTGTACGAGGGCTTCGGACTGCCGCCCCTCGAGGCGATGGCGTGCGGCTGCCCGGTGGTCGCCTCCGACACCGCGTCGCTGCCGGAGGTTTGCGGGCCGGCGGCCCTCTACTGCGACCCGAGGGCGCCGCAGGACATCGCCGCCAAGATCGCCGCGGTCATGCGGAGCCCGGGGCTGCGCGCCGAGATGCGCCGGCGCGGGTTCGAGCAGGTGCGGCGCTTCACCTGGGAACGGTGCGCGCGGATGACGCTGGCGGTCGTGGAGGAGGCGATCGGCGCCGCCAGCGTGCCGACGGCTGTGGAACCGCGGGGACGGACGCGCCGATGCGCGTAGCCCTGGTCCACGACTGGCTCACCGGCATGCGCGGGGGTGAGCGGTGCCTCGAGGTCTTCTGCGAGATCTTCCCGGACGCGCCGATCTACACGCTCCTGCACGTACCGGGGTCGGTCTCCGCGATCATCGAACGGCACCCGATCGTGACGAGCCCGCTGCAGGGACTGCCGGGGGTCGAGCGCTTCTACCGCTACTATCTGCCGCTCTTCCCGGCGGCCGTCAGCGCCTTCGATCTCACCGGCTACGACCTCATCCTCAGCTCGAGCCACTGCGTGGCCAAGGGGGTGCGCGCGCCTCCCGGCGCGTGCCACATCAGCTACATCCACACGCCGATGCGGTACGTGTGGGACCAGTACGAGCAGTACTTCGGTAAGGGCCGGGCGAGCCCGCTCGTTCGCATGGCCATGGCGGCGCTTCGCCCCGTGCTCCAGCGGTGGGACGTCTCGTCGAACGATCGGGTCGACGCCTTCGTCGCCAACTCGCGCTTCGTCGCCGAGCGTGTCAGGCGGATCTACGGGCGCGAGGCCGACGTCATCGCGCCCCCGGTCGACCTCGACCGGTTCGCCGTCTCGACCCGGGACGACGGCTACTACCTGGTCGTCTCGGCCTTCGCGCCGTACAAGCGCGTCGACCTGGCCATCGAGGCGTTCACGCGGATGCGCCGTCCGTTGAAAGTCATCGGCGGCGGCCAGGAGGAGCGACGCCTCAGGGCGCTCGCGGGACCGGGGATCGAGTTCCTCGGGCAGTGCTCCGACGACGAGGTCCGGGAGGCCTACGCCGGGTGCCGGGCGCTCGTCTTCCCGGGCGAAGAGGACTTCGGCATCGTGCCGCTCGAGGCGATGGCCTGCGGCAAGCCGGTGATCGCCTACGGCCGAGGCGGCGTGGTCGAGACGGTCGTCCCGATCGGGGCGGGACGGGCGAATGGCAGGTGGAAGGAGGGGCCGACCGGCGTCTTCTTCCACGAGCAGACGGTCGAGGCGCTCTCGGCCGCGGTGGAGACCTTCGAGGCGGTCCGGCACCGGTTCGATCCGGAGCGGATCCGCCGGCACGTCGAGCGATACGATCGGGCGCGCTTCCGG
>DATCKS010000578.1:0-2545 GCA_036562265.1 Thermodesulfobacteriota bacterium
CTCGCGCGCCGAGCTGGTGGCGCCGCCGACGACCGACGCGAGCACGGCGCGCCCCCCGAGCGCGGCGATGTTGCGCGCGACGTTGGCGGCGCCGCCGAGGCAGTACTGCTCGCCCCGCCCCCCGTCCCAGACCTCCACCACCGGGACCGGCGCCTCCGGGCTGATCCGGTTCACCTGGCCGCGGATGTAGAGGTCGAGCATGACGTCGCCGACCACGAGCACGCGCACGCCGGCGAAGCGGTCGATCGCGGCCGCAAGGCCTGGCGTCGGCTCCGTCACAGTCGCTCCCTCCCGATGACCGCGAGGACGGCCTCGCGGACCGTCTCCGGTGACATCTCCTCGAGGCACGCGCGCGGCCGGTCCGACCTGCGGCACCGTTTCGCCCGGCAGGGGACGCAGTCGAGCGCCGTCTGCACCACCCGGTGCCCCGGCCCGTAGGGACCGGTTCGCACCGGATCGGTCGGACCGAAGAGCCCCACCGTGCGCGCCCCCGCCGCCGCGGCCAGGTGGAGCGGGCCGGTGTCCGCCACGACCACGGCGGCCGCGCGCGCGTAGCAGGCGCCGAGCGCCGCGAGGTCGAGCCGGCCGCCGAGGTCGAGGAGGCGGCCGGGACCGATGCCGGCGTCCCGGGCGACCGCGAGCGCCTCGTCGACCGCCGCGCGATCCTCCGGCGCGCTCGTGAGCACGACCGAGAGGCCGGGCTCCGCGGCGAGGAGCGCCGCGAGCCGCCCGAATCGGGCCGGCGCCCAGGTCTTGAGCGGTTGCGAGGCGCCGATGTGGAGCGCCACCAGCGCGCGACCGGCCGGCACGCCGCCCGCGGCGGCCAGCGCGGCCTCCGCCGCGGCGCGTGCCTCTGGCGGCGGCACGAAGCGCGGCGCTCCCGGCTCCGCCGCGAGCCCCAGCGGGGCGAGCGTCGCCGCGAAGTTCTGCACGGCGTGGCGGGGCGTCCCCGGCCGGTCCTTCCGGTAGCGCACCCGCTTCGGCGCCCCCACGGCCAGCCCGATCAGCCGCGACCGGGTGTTCCCCTGGAGGTCGGCGACCACGTCGTAGCGCTCGGCCCTGAGGCGGCGCACGAGGCGCAGGAACCCGGTGACCCCCCGGTCGGCCCGCCGGTGATCGTAGCGGAGGACGCGGCGGATGTCCGGTTGCCCCTCCACGAGCGGCACCGCGCCCGGGCCGGTCAGGTAGTCCACCGCGTACCCGGCCGCGGCGAGCGCCCGCACCGCCGGCGTCGTGTGCAGGACGTCCCCCAGGGCGCCGAAGCGGATGACGAGCGCCTTCCCGCTCATCCCACCCGGCGCCTCGACGCCGCCTCGCGCGCAAGCGGCAGCAGGCGGCCCACCGCGGCGATCACCTCGTCCGTCGAGACGCGGTCGTAGCACTTCGGCTCGAGATCGCAGGTCCGCTTCCAGCAGGGGCGGCACGACACGTGCGCCACGAGCTTCTCGCCGCGGTCGAAGAGATCGATCTCCTGCTCGCAGGAGATGCCGAACCAGGCGACGACCGGCTTGCGGAGGGCGATCGCCATGTGCATGCCGAGGCTGTCGCCCGAGACGACGAGGTCGGCCAGGTCGGTGTAGAGGATCCCCTTGCGGAGCCCCTCGGTGGTCGGCGTCTGCACGATGCGGTCGCCGGTCTTCGCGAGTCTGGCGATCTCGGCGTTGCGCTCGGTGTCCTCCCGCCCGCCGAGGAGCGCCACGCGCACGCCCGGGAACTCGGCGTGCACGCGGTCGGCGATCTCGGCCTGCTGCGCGACCGGCAGCTTCTTGTAGGGGAAGAGGTCGGAGCAGCCGGTGTTGAGCGCGACGACCGGCTCCGGCCCCTCGAGCCCCAGGCGGCGGCGCGCCTCGTCGACGAACCGCCGCTCCTCGTCGGAGAGGACGAGCACGTACTCGTCGCGCGCGAAGGGGAGGCCGAGCGCCTCGGTGAGGAGCTGCTGCTCGGTCTTGCGGTTCTCGAAGAACTTCGCCTGGTCGTCGAGCCCCAGGGCGTAGTGCTCGAACGCCTCGTCGTTGAGCGGGACGATGGCGCCCGACCGGTCGATGCCGTAGCCGAACTTGCTCGGCGCCTCGACCCGCATGGCGAGCGAGGCGGCGGCCCGCGACTTGTCGCACGAGAGGACGACGTCGAAGCGCTGCGCGGTCAACCAGTCGACCGTGACCGGGTCGAACGGCACCGCGCGGTCGACGAACGGGTTGCCCTCGAGGAGCGGCAGGCAGGCCTTCTGGGTGACCCAGGTAACGTGGGCGTCGGGGTACTTCCTGCGGATGGCCGGCAGGAGCGACGTCGTCCTGAGGACCGTCCCCATGGCGTCGAGGTTGACGAGGAGGACCCGCGTCCCCATGGGCCGGTACTGGTCGCAGGCGCGGCAGACCCACCCCGGCCGGCACGGCTTGTAGCCGTTGAAGTCGCGGCAGTCGGGGCGAAAGCCGCCCGGCAGTACGTGCGCGGGTCTCATGCCGGTCGCTTACCCTCGCCTACTCTCGCCGTCCCACGGGTCGTTTCGGGATCGGCGCCACCTCGCCGTGGGCGAGGTGGCATCTGG
>DATCKS010000580.1:0-5055 GCA_036562265.1 Thermodesulfobacteriota bacterium
ATACATGGGTTCCTCCTCCTAGTTCGACGGCATCATACCGAAAACCCCTCTACGGTCAAGCACCTAGGGCCGCCGGTAGGCGATCCGGTAGACGGCGTCGGCGGCGTCGTCCGACACCAGGAGGGCGCCGTCTCGGGCCACCAGGACGTCGACGGGCCGGCCCGACGCCCGCCCCCCCTCGAGCCACCCCTCGGCGAAGGGGGTGTAGCTCACGGCCCGGTTCCCCTCGAGCCGCACCAGCGTGACCCGGTACCCGATCGGCCGGCTCCGGTTCCACGAGCCGTGCTCGGCGATGAAGATCTGGCCCCGGTACTCGGGGGGGAACATGTCCCCCGTGTAGAAGGCCATGCCGAGGCTCGCCACGTGCGGGCCGAGCTTCTGGACGGGCGGCACGAAGTCGCGGCACGGCCGCGAGCCGAACTCGGGGTCGGGGAGGTCCCCCCCGTGGCAGTAGGGGAAGCCGAAGTGCTGGCCGGGCTCGCTCACCCGGTTCAGCTCGTCGGGCGGCTGGTCGTCCCCCAGGAAGTCGCGGCCGTTGTCGGTGAACCAGAGTTCCCCGGTGTCGGGGTGCCAGTCGAAGCCGACCGAGTTGCGGATGCCGCGGGCGACGACCTCCCACGGCCCGCCGCCCGCCGGCATTCGCCGGATCTGGCCGTAGCCATCGGCGTTGCGGTCGCAAACGTTGCACGGGACGCCCACCGACACGTAGAGGTGGCCGTCGGGCCCGAAGGCGATGGTTTTGAAGCCGTGGTGCCGGTCGTCCGGCAGGTCGGTCGTGACGACGGTCGGCTCCGGGGGGTTGGCGAGCCGCGCCTCGATGCCGTCGAACCGGATGATGCGGCCGCGCTCGGCCACGTAGAGCGCGCCGTCCCGGAAGGCGACCCCGTGCGGAGCGGTGAGGCCGCGCGCGACGACCAGGACCTCGTCGCCCCGCCCGTCGCCGTCCCGGTCCGGCACGGCGTAGACGCGCCCCTCGCGCGAGCCGACGTAGAGGGTGCCCGACGGGCTCATCGCCATCTGCCGCGCGCCGTCGAGCCCCTCGGCGTACACGGTGATGGAGAAGCCGGGCGGCAGGCGGACGCCGGCGATCGCCGGCGGGGGCAAGACGGTCAGGCGCGGCGTCCCCACCGCCACGCCCGCGATGGCCGCGGCGGAGACGCCGAGGGTGAAGAATCGGCTCCTGGTCACGCGCTCGTCTCCTTCTCTCCTCGTGGTGACGCGGTATGCTCGACGTGGAGGTGCCCCATGCGCCTCGCGACCGATCGGCCGCCGTCCCCGGACGACTCCACGGTGGTCGCCATCGCGATCAGCACCTGGTTCGTCGCCGCCCTCGTCGCCGGGGCAGCCGGTTTCCTCGCCGCCCAGCCGCCCCCTTTCCCGCAGGCCGTCCTCGTCGCCGTCACCCTCGCGTTCCTCGCCGCGCTCAGGTTCTGGCCGGCCTTCCGCACCTGGGCCGCAACGGTCGACCTCCGCATCCTCGTCCTGGTCCACGCCTCCCGGCTCGTCGGGATCTACCTCCTGTTCCTCGGGGCGCGGGGCGAGTTGCCGGCGAGCTGGGCCGTGCCCGCCGGGTGGGGCGACATCGCCGTCGCGCTCCTGGCGCTGGCGCTCGTCCTGTTCGTGCCGCTCGAGCGGGGGGCGGGACGGGCCGCGCTCCTCGTCTGGAACGTCCTCGGCCTCGCCGACATCCTCGCGGTCGTCGTCGGCGCGTCGCGGATCGCGCTGGCCGACCCGCACGCGATGCGGGCGCTCCTCTGGCTACCGCTCTCGCTCCTGCCGACCTTCCTCGTGCCGCTCGTCATCGTCACCCATCTCCTCCTCTTCGGTCGGCTCCTGGCGGGGTGGCGGCGCTGACGTCGGCACGCTGCGCCTCCCGGCCCTGCCGGCTGAGGCGATAGGCGCGCACGAGGAGCGCGATGCCGATCCAGCCGCCGAGGAGCACCGTGGGGGCGACGATCAGCTCGGGGAGGGCCACGGCGACGGCGGCGAGCGCGACGCAGGCCGCGCCGGCCGCCGCCGTGACGCGTGCCTCGGCGGGGCCGAGCGTGCGCCGGTCGGCGATGGCGGCCCCGACCGTGTTGCCGATCCGGATGGCGCCGGCGGCCACCCGGCTCGCGCTACCGGCCGCGCCGAGGCGGCGCGGCCGGCTGCGGTGGACGGCGCCCGGCACCTGGATCCTGTGCCTCGGCCCGAGCACGATCTCGGTCGCGCGCGAGAGGTCGTCGAGGTACATCTGCTCCATCGCCCGCGCGAACGCCTCGTCCTCGATCGCCACGTCCAGCTCCCAGTTGCCGAGCCAGCTCGCGATGTTCAGGTTGGAGGAGCCGACGCGCGCCCACCGGCCGTCGGTCACGGCCGACTTGGCGTGCAGCATCGGGCCGTTCCACTCGAAGACCCGCACGCCGGCCTCGAGGAGCGCCCGGTAGCCGGCGCGCGTGAGGTGCCTGACGAGCGGCACGTCGCTCAGGCCGGGCACGAGGAGCCGGACGTCCACGCCGTCGCGGGCCGCTGCGGCCAACGCCTGCACGTACGTGGCGGTGGCCACGAAGTAGGCGTCGGTCACCCAGAGGGTCTTGCGCGCGAAGGCCGCCACGAGCTGATCGAGGCGGTAGAGCCCCGCCGTGTACGGCGTGCTCGCGATGACGCGCATCGCCACGTCCCCCTCGGCGGGGATCTCGGACTCGTCCGGCAGGTCCGACTCGGGCAGCGGGTCGCCGGCCGCGCCCCAGGTCTGCGCGAAGGCCCGCTCGATGGCCGCCACGGCCGGCCCCCTGACCTCGACGCCGGTGTCGCGCCACGGCTCGAGACCCCGCGCCGGGTCGCCGACCCACATGCGGCCGACGCACAGGCCGGTCACGAAGCCGATCCGGCCGTCGACCGCGAGCATCTTGCGATGGTCGCGCGAGAGCCAGCCCAGGGGGCTGTCGAGCCGCGGCGGGTTGAAGACCCGCACCTCGGCACCGGCGTCCCGCATGATCCGCCAGAGCGCGCGCGACGACTTGCCGAGCGCGCCGACGAAGTCGTAGAGGACGCGCACGCGGACTCCCGCCCTGGCGCGCTCGGCGAGCGCCTCGGCGAAGCGGCGGCCGATCGCGTCGTCGTGGATGATGTAGCTCTCGAAGTGGATCGTCCGGCGGGCGCCGGCGATGGCCTCGAGCCAGGCCGGGTAGTTCTCGGCGGCGTCCTTGAGGAGGCGGACGCGGTTGCCCGGAACCAGCGGCGCGCCGGCGGCGCGCGAGAAGGCCTGGTCGGCGATCTGCCTGAGCGGCGCGACCGGATCGGACGATGTCGGGGCGAAGGTGGCGCTCACGCCGCAACGGTACACGCCACCCGGGCGGTCGGCAAGGCTCGACGGTCGCTCCGGTCAGCGGTGCGAGGTGACGCCCACCTGCCGGCACCACTCGAGCACCGGGCAGGTGGAGCAGCGCGGCCGAACCCCGGTGCAGACGTGCTTGCCGAACGGGACGAGGAGCCGGTTGATCTCGATCCAGTAGCGCCGCGGCAGCACCCGTTCGAGCGCCGCCATGGTCCGGACCGGTGTCGGCGCCGCCACGAGCCCCCACCGGTTGGTCACCCGGTGCACGTGGACGTCGACGGCGATGCGCGCCTCGCCGCAGGCGATGCCGAGCGCCAGGTTGGCGCACTTCGGCCCGACGCCGGGGAGCGAGCGGAGCAGGTCGCCGTCGCAGGGGAGGGCGCCGCCGTGCTCGCGCACGGCGCGTTCGGCGATCGCGTGGATCTGGCGCGCCTTGGCCTCGTGGAAGGTGCACGGGCGGATCAGGGCCTCGATCCCCCCGACCCCGAGGCGCCGCACCGCCTCCGGCGTGGGGGCCGCGTCGAGCAGGCGCAGCGCCGCCGGCAGGCTGACCTCGTCGCGCGTCCGGATGGAGACGAGACAGCCCGCGATCTGGGCGAAGACCGACCCGTGGCCCCGGTCCCTGAGGGCGAACATGGCGGCGTCGGGGAGGCCGCGCACGGCCGAACGGAGCCGGGCGAACATCGCGTCGAGATCGAACGGGCGCTTCGGGTCTGCCGGCACGCTCGAGGGCGCATGCGGCTTCGGGGCCAATGCCGGCCGGGCTTTCCCCCTTGACCTGCCGGCCGGCATGACGTAGAGAGCCTCATGGCCAGCCGCTCGTTACCCCTCCCGCGGTCGCTCCGTCGACGGATCCTCTACCCGTTCCTGGCCGGCAGCGCGGCCGTGCTCGCCCGCGTGCCGCCTCGCCTGGCCTACGCCGTCACCGACCGCCTGGCCGACGCGGCCTATCGCCTCCTGCCTCGCGAACGGGCGCGGATGGCCGCGCACCTCGCCATCGCCTTCCCGGAGCGGACGGAGGCCGAGCGGGCCGCGATCGCCCGCGAGACCTTCCGGCACTTCGGGCGGGTCTTCGTCGACGCGGCGCGGCTCCCCGCCATGACGGCGGATGAGATGGCCGAGTGGGTGCGCTTCCACGACCCGACCGGCGTCCTCGAGACCGTGCGGCGCCGCGGCCAGGGCGCGCTCGGGATCACGGCCCACCTGGGTCACTGGGAACTGCTCGTCGCCTGCCTCTCGCGCCGCGGCATGCCGTGCAAGGCGATCGCGAAGCGGCTCAGGGACGAGCGGCTCCACGAGATGGTGGTGGCGATGCGGGCGGCGTCGGGCGTCGGGACGATCACGCGCGACGAGGGCGCGCGCCCCCTCCTGCGGGCCCTGCGCGAGGGCTTCACGCTCGGGCTCCTGATCGATCAGGACACCGACGTCGACGGCGAGTTCGTGCCCTTCTTCGGCCGGCCCGCCTTCACGACGCGGGCCCCCGGCGTCCTCCACCTCGCCACCGGCGCGCCGGTCTTCACCGCCTTCTGCGTCCGCGCCGACGACGGCCGGTACGACGTGCACGTGGAGCCGATCCTCCCCGAGGTCCCCCGCGGCCTCACCGGCGAGGCGAAGGCGGCCGCCGCGCGCGCCATCCTGGTCGAGGCCACGCGGCGCATCGAGGCGGCCGTCCGCCGCTACCCCACCCAGTGGGTCTGGTGGCACCCCCGCTGGAAGACGCAGCCCACCTAGCGCACATC
>DATCKS010000587.1:0-8830 GCA_036562265.1 Thermodesulfobacteriota bacterium
GTCGACGGCCGGTTCTTCGAGCCGGGGTTGAACGAGCTGGTCATCGGCCGGAACGTGGCCGAGAGCTACGGCGGGCTGGAACTCGGCCGGACCGTCCGGTTCGGCGGCAGCACCTGGACCGTCGTCGGCGTGTTCGACGCCGGCGGGACCGCCTTCGACTCCGAGGTCTGGTGCGATGCCGCCGTCCTCAAGCAGGTGTTCCAGCGCCCCGCGGACCTCTTCCAGTCGGTCACCGTCCGGCTCACGTCCCCCGAGGCCCTCACCCGCTTCAAGGACGCGCTCACCACCGATCCCCGCCTGTCCGTACAGGTCGACCGGGAGGTGGACTACTACGCGAAGCAGTCGCGGGCGCTCACGACCCTCATCACCGTCCTCGGGACCATCGTGGCGGCGGTGATGGGCGTCGGCGCCGTCTTCGGCGCGCTCAACACCATGTACTCGGCCGTCGCCGAGCGCTCTCGCGAGATCGCCACCATGCGGGCGATCGGGTTCGGCAGCGGCAGCGTCGTCCTGTCCTTCGTGGTCGAGGCGCTCTGCATCGCGCTCGTCGGCGGGGTCCTGGGCTGCGTCGCCGTCCTGCCGCTGAACGGCCTCACGACCGGGACGATGAACTGGGCGACCTTCTCCCACCTGGCCTTCGCGTTCCGCATCACGCCCGCGCTCCTCGTCTGGGGGCTCGTGTTCGCGCTCCTCATGGGGCTCGCGGGCGGCCTGCCGCCGGCCCTTCGCGCCGCCCGCGCGCCGATCGCCGCCACGCTCAGGGAGCTCTGAGTCGCGCGGCCGCGGGGGCAGCCTGGCTGCGAATCCCCGAGGCCGGATGCAGGTCCGAGGCGATGCCACCGGCCGAAGGCAGAGACCTCGCGATCGCGCCTACATCGGCCCCCCCGCGGCCGTCGCCGCGGTGAAGGCCTCGTCGAGGAGACGGAGCGCCTCGTCGATCTCGGACTCGGAGACGAGGAGGCTCGGGCCGATGCGCAGGACGTTGCGGTAGAGGCCGGCGCGGCCGACGAGGAGGCCGCGCCGCCGCGCCTCGTCCATGACGCGGGCGAGGAGCGCGGCGGCCGGCGCCTTCGCCGCGCCGCTCGCGGGGTCGATCAGCTCGAGCCCCTGCATGAGGCCGAGGCCTCGGACGTCGCCGATGACGGGATGCCTGGCCTTGAGCGCCTCGAGCCCCTCGCGAAGCCGCCGGCCGAGCCGTTCGGCGCGGCCGGGCCCGTCCTCGCGCTCGAGCACCCGGATGGTGGCGAGCGAGGCGGCGGCGCAGACGGGATTGCCGCCGAACGTGGAGAAGCCGGCCCCCTTCACCGCCGAGGCGACCGCCTCGGTCGCCATCGTGGCGCCGAGCGGCATGCCGCCCGCGATCCCCTTGGCCATGGCCATGAGGTCCGGCTCGACGCCGTAGTGCTCGATCGCGAACCACCGGCCGGTCCGGCCGATGCCGCTCTGCACCTCGTCGTCCACGAAGAGGCCGCCGTAGCGGCGCACGATCCCGACGGCCACCTGGAAGTACTCCCTGGGGGGCGTCACGAAGCCGCCGGTCCCCTGCACCGGCTCGGCCACGAAGGCGGCGGGCTGGCCGCTGCCCGACGTCTGGATCACCGACTCGAGGTCCTTCGCGCAGCGCAAGTCGCACGACGGGTAGGTGAGGCCGAAGTCGCAGCGGTAGCAGTAGGGCGCGTGCCCGAACGCGACCCCGGGCACCTGCGCCGGGACGCCGCGCCAGCCGGCCTGGCCGGTGAGCGCCTGCCCGAGGGCGCTCCTGCCGGAGTAGCCGTGTCGCAGCGCGACGACCTCCTGGCGGCCGGTGGCCGCCTTGGCGAGGAGGACCGCGGTGTCGACCGCCTCGCTCCCGCTGTTGGTGAAGAAGGTGCGGCAAAGGCCCCCCGGCGCGAGACGCGCGAGCGTCTCGGCGAGGTCGGCAGCCGGCTGGGTGGCGTACAGGGCGGAGGTGTGCACGAGCGTGCGCGCCTGCGCCGCCACCGCCTCGGCCACCTCCGGGTGCGCGTGGCCGACCGACGTGACGAGGATCCCGCCGAAGAAGTCGAGGTACTCGCGGCCGTCGGCGTCCCAGAGCCGGCTCCCCTCCCCGCGCACGGCGACGAGCGGCTCGTCGTAGTAGTGACCCGCTCCCGGAAGGAAGTAGCGCCGCGCCTTCTCGCGGATCTCGGCCGACTGCGCGGACGTCGTGGAGGCTCGATCCCCGGTGCTCATACCTCGGTTCCCTCGAGCGCCCGCTCGACCGGCAGGTAGTCGAGCCCGAGGTCGCGCGCGACGGCGGCGTGCGTGCACTGCCCGAGCCACACGTTGAGGCCGCGCGCCAGGGCCGGGTCCTCGCGCATCGCCTTCGCGTAGCCCCGGTCGGCGAGCTTGCGGATGTAGGGCAAGGTGGCGTTCGTGAGGGCGAACGTCGAGGTCCGTGCGACCGCGCCCGGCATGTTGGCCACGCAGTAGTGGACCACGCCGTCCACCTCGTACATCGGATCCGCGTGCGTGGTCGGCCGGGTGGTCTCCACGCATCCCCCCTGGTCGACGGCGACGTCGACGATGACCGCGCCGCGCTTCATGAGGCGGAGCATCTGCCGGGTGACGAGCCGCGGCGTCCTGGCGCCGACGACGAGCACGGCGCCGATCACGAGGTCGGCCTCGGCCAGCGCCGCCTCCACGCTGTAGCGGTTCGAGGCGACGGTCCTCACCCGTCCGCCGAAGAGGTTGTCGAGGTCGCGCAGGCGCTGGACGTTGACGTCGAGGATCGTCACGTCGGCGCCCATCCCGGCGGCCACCCTCGCCGCGTTCGACCCGACGACGCCCCCCCCGAGGACGACGACCTTCGCCGGCTCGACGCCCGGCACGCCCGACAGGAGCACGCCGCGGCCGCCCGAGACGTTCTCGAGCGCCCTGGCGCCGGCCTGGATGCTCATGCGACCCGCCACCTCGCTCATCGGCGTGAGGAGCGGAAGCGAGCGGTCGGGGAGTTCGATCGTCTCGTAGGCGATGCCGATGACCTTGCGGTCGAGGAGCGCGCGGGCGAGCCTCGGGTCGGGGGCGAGGTGGAGGTAGGCGAAGAGGAGTTGCCCCTCGCGCAGGAGCGGCCACTCCTCCGGCTGCGGCTCCTTCACCTTGACGACGAGATCGGCCTCGCCGAAGACGGCCGCCGCGTCGGGCGCGATCCGCGCCCCGGCCCGGGCGTAGTCGGCGTCGTCGATCCCGCTGCCCCGCCCCGCGCCGGCCTGCACGATCACGCGGTGGCCCGACTCGACGAGGGCGCGCACGCCGGACGGCACGAGCGCGACCCGGTACTCGTGGGGCTTCACCTCCGCGGGGACACCGATCAGCACCCGGTGAATCTAGCGCCCTGCTCCCCGTTCGACCAGGCTGCCCCGCCGTCCGCCCGGAGGAAGTCGAAGTCGCACCCCTGGTCGGCCTGGAGCACGTGCCGCGCGTAGAGCGCGGCGTAGCCGCGAGGCGGCGGAGGCGCGGGCGACCAGGACGCCCGCCGTCGCGCGAGCTCCGCCTCGGCCACGAGGAGGTCGAGCCGGCGCTCCCTCACCGAGAGGCGGATGCGGTCGCCGGTGCGCACGAAGGCAAGCGGGCCGCCGGCCGCGGCCTCGGGCGCGACGTGGAGGACGACCGTGCCGAACGCGGTGCCGCTCATGCGGGCGTCGGAGATGCGCAGCATGTCCCTGACGCCCGCGCGCGCGAGCTTCGCGGGGATCGGCAGGTACCCCGCCTCGGGCATCCCGGCGCCGAGCGGGCCGGCCCCCTTGAGGACCAGCGCGTCCTCGGGCGTCACGTCGAGGTCGGGGTCGTCGATCCGTCGAGCGAGGTCCTCGAGCCCGTCGAAGACGACGGCGCGCGCCTCGCGCTCGAAGAGCGCCTCGTCGGCGGCTGCCACCTTGAGGATCGCCCCCCGGGGGGCGAGGCTGCCGAAGAGCGCCACGAGCGCGCCGGTCGGTCGGAACGGGTCGCTCGCCGGCCGGATCACCGTCCGGTCCACGAGGCCGTCCGGCCCGGCCACCCGTTCGGCGAGGGTCATCCCGGACACGCCGCGAGCACCCGGATGGAGGAGCGGCGCAAGCTCGCGCAGTACCGCCCCCACCCCGCCCGCCGCGTGGAAGTCCTCCATGTAGTGCCGCCCCACCGGCTTGAGGTCGACGAGGACCGGGGTCGTCTCCGACAGCTCGTTGAACCGCGCGAGGGAGAGTTCCACGCCGACCCGTCCCGCGAGCGCGGCCAGGTGCACGACCGCGTTCGTCGAGCCGCCTACGGCCAGGAGCACCCGGAACGCGTTCTCGAACGCCTCGGGCGTGAGGACGTCCCGCGGCGTCGGTCCACCCTCGACCGCCAGACGAGCCGCGAGGGCGCCGCTCGCCTCGGCGGCGCGGAGCCGATCGGCGTGCACCGCGGGGATGGCGGCCGTGCCGGGCAGCGCCATGCCGAGCGTTTCGGCGAGGACCGCCATGGTGCTCGCGGTCCCCATGACGGGGCAGGTCCCGGCGGTCGTGGCGAGGCTCCCCTCGACGACCTCGATCTCGGCCGCGGAGACCTCGCCGGCCCGATGGCGCGCCCAGAAGCGGCGGCAGTCGGTGCAGGCGCCGAGACGCTCCCCGCGATAGCGGCCGGTCATCATCGGGCCGACCACGAGCTGGACCGCCGGCAGGCCCGCGGAGGCCGCCCCCATGAGCTGCGCCGGGACCGTCTTGTCGCACCCGCCGACGAGGACCACCGCGTCCATCGGCTGGGCGCGGATCATCTCCTCGACGTCCATCGACATGAGGTTCCGGAAGACGAGGCTCGTGGGGGCGAGGAAGACCTCGCCCAGGGAGATGGTCGGGAACTCGAGCGGCAGCGCGCCGCCGGCCAGGACGCCGCGCTTGACCGCCTCGAGGAGTTCGGGCGTGGTGCGGTGGCAGGTGTTGAAGCCGGAGGGGGCGACGGCGATGCCGACGACCGGGCGGTCGAGCATGCCGCGCGAGTACCCCATCGAGCGGGCGAAGGAGCGGCGCAGGTAGCGCGCGAAGTCGGGGTCGCCGTAGCTCGTGAGGCCGCGGCCGAGGCCACGCGGAGCGCTCATCGAGCCCAGTATAGCCGCGGCTCCGCCCGCCGGGCCGCCGGCTGCCGGGCGACCCTGGCGCGGCCGGCCGGCTCGACCCGCGGCCGGGCGGTCAGCTCTGCGCGGCTGCGCGGGCGGCGCGGCGGCGGCGCAACCAGCGGGCGCGCACGCGCACCGGCCGGGTCACGCGCCGGAAGACCTTGCCGATGCCGGCGGTGAACCGCTCGACCGGGCTCTGCACCGCGAAGCGATAGCGGTAGCCGTCGCGGGAGAGCACCACGCGGGCGCCGACGGAGAGCCGCTCGCTCGACTCGCCGCGAGCGAGGACGCGGCGGCGGTCGGCGGTCTGGACGAGACCGAGCACGAGCGGCGAGGGGAACCCCTCGGGCGGCACGTGGAGCACGGTGTAGCTCAACAGGCGTCCGGCCGTGAGGGTGGTCGGCTCGCCCCGGACGACCGGGTCCTCCTCGAGGACCACCGGCTGCGCCGGCACGGGGTGGACCGTTCCGCGCTCGGCGCGGTCCAGGATGGCGACGAGGTTGTTGTTGGCCAGCCCGCCGATGCTCTGGACGAGGGCGATGGCCGGAGAGGCCAGTTGCCGGCCGGGGCCCGCGTCGCCGCGGAGTTGCCAGACCGCCTCGACGACCTGTGCCAGGCCGGAGGCGCCCACCGGGTGCCCCCGGGCCTTTAGCCCGCCCGACGGGTTGATCGGCAGCCGGCCGTTGAGCCCGGTCGTGCCGTCGAGGACGGCGCGCCCCCCCTGGCCTTCGGCGAAGAAGCCGAGGTCCTCGGTGCCGATGACCTCGAAGGGGGTGAAGGCGTCGTGGACCTCGGCGAAGCTCACGTCCTTCGGGCCGATGCCGGCCATGGCGTAGGCCTGGGCGGCCGCGAGCCGGGTCGACCGGAACCCGGTGAGGCTGCCGCGGTAGCGGAGCGCGACCGTGTCGGTCGCATGCCCGAGGCCGATCACCCGGACGCCCCCCTTGCCCGGCTCGGCGCTCACGACCACCGCCACCGCGCCGTCGGTGATCGGGGCGCAGTCGTAGAGCCCGAGCGGCGTCGCGATGGGCCGCGCGGTCCGGTACGTCTCCTCGGTGATCGGCTTGCGGAACTGCGCGTAGGGGTTGAGCGCGCCGTTCGCGTGGTTCTTGATGGCGACCGCCGCGAGGATGCGCGTCATCGCCTCCTCGGACAGGCGGTGCCGCGCCATGTAGCAGCGCGTGACGAGCGCGGCCAGGGCCGGCATGCTCGCCCCGGCGTTCCGCTCGTCGTGGTCGATCACCTCCGCGAGGATGGCCGTCGTCCGGGCGGTGGGGAGATGGGTCATCTTCTCGGCCGCCACGACGAGCACGCGCCGCGCGTGTCCGGAGCCGACCGCCAGGCACGCCTGGTGGAAGGCGGTCGCCCCCGTCGAGGAGGCGGTCTCGACGCGGACCGCCGAGGCGCCGGTGAGGCCGAGGGCGTCGGTGACGACGACGGCGAGGTTCCCCTCCCCGACGAACTCCTCCGGGTTCATGACGCCGACGTAGACCGCGTCGACGGCATCGACGCCGGCATCCCTGAGAGCCGCTCGCCCGGCATCCGTGGTGAGGTTGATCAGGGAGCGGGTGGTCTTGCCGAAGGGGGTCATCCCGACGCCGCTGATGTAGATCGCCATAAGCTGAAAAGTCCCCGGGGCGTCCTTCGCGCGATGGTGATGCATCGAGAGTGCCTGGCCGCGAAACGTCCGTCAAGGCCTATCGACATAATCGGGTTCTATCGGGTGGCCGCACCCCGGCCTGCGACCGTAACTGGGCTCGTTTCCGTGTACTTCCGGTGACGATCCCGTGTACACTCGTCGTCGGAAAGTTTCGACAGGGTCGTTTCGGGTTGGGGGCACCTGACCATGGCGTTAGAGGAGACGCTTGCCCGGCTCGGGATCGAGGGGCGCCGGGCGCGCTTCTACCTGGCGGCGCTCGAGCTGGGAGAGGCGCCGATCGCGGCGGTGGCGCAGAAGGCGGGGGTCAGCCGCACGACGGCCTACGACCTCCTGGCCCGCCTGCTGCGCGACGGGCTCGTGACCCGGGTCGAGAAGTCGGGGCGGCTGCACGTCCTGGCCGAGGACCCGGCCGCGCTCCTGCGCCGCCTCGACGAGCGGCGCGAGCTGCTCACGGCCGCGCTCCCCGAGCTGCGATCGATCTACAACCGCTCCGCCGTCAAGCCTCGCATCCACTTCTACGAGGGGGTCGAGGGGATCCGGACCGTCCTGCTCGACCGCCTCCAGTGCCGCAGCCGGCGGCTGCGCGGCATCCTCTCCATGCAGGACCTCCTCGAGGTGCCGGGCCGCCGCGAGATGGACCGGCTCATCGCGCTGCGCATCGAGGCGGGCATCCACCTCCAGGCGATCCGCTCGCGCGCCAAGGAGGTCGACCACATCTGGCCCTCGAGCGCCGCCGACCTGCGCGAGCTGCGCTACGCGCCCGAGGGGCTCGTCTTCGCCATGACGACGTACATCTACGACCACAAGGTCTCGTTCATCTCCACGCGGCGGGAGAGCTTCGGGATGATCGTCGAGAGCGAGGAGTTCGCGGCGCTCCAGGAGAACTACTTCGAGGTCCTCTGGCGGGTATCGGAGCCGGCCCCCGTGTTCGACGGCGAGCCGGCGGAGGCCCGGTGAGCCGGCTCCCGCCGGGCCTGGCCCCGCGCGAAACGCCGTGCTAGAAGATGACGATGCCGCCGCTCCTCGACGTGCGCAACCTCGAGACCAGCTTCAGGACGTCCCACGGCCTGGTGAAGGCGGTCGACGGGGTGAGCTTCGACATCCAGCCGGGCGAGACCCTCGCCCTCGTCGGTGAGTCGGGGTGCGGCAAGTCGGTCACCGCGCTGTCGATCATGCGCCTGGTGCCGAACCCGCCGGGCCGCATCACGGGCGGTGAGGTGCTCTTCGACGGTCGCGACCTCCTCACCCTCTCCGACCGGGAGATGCGCCGTGTCCGCGGCAAGGACATCGGCATGATCTTCCAGGAGCCGATGACGTCGCTGAACCCCGTGCTCACGATCGGGCTGCAGCTCACCGAGACGATGGAGCACCACCTCGGGCTTACGCCGGCCGCCGCCAGGGCCCGCGCCGTCGAGCTCCTCGGCCTGGTCGGCATCCCCGAGCCCGAGCGGCGCCTGTCGCAGCACCCGCATCAGTTCTCGGGCGGCATGCGGCAGCGGGTCATGATCGCCATCGCGCTCTCCTGCCGGCCCCGTCTCGTCCTGGCCGACGAGCCGACGACCGCCCTGGACGTGACGATCCAGGCCCAGATCCTCGAGCTGCTCAAGAAGCTCTCGCAGGAGTTCGGCGTCGCCATGGTGATCATCACGCACAACCTCGGCGTCGTCGCCCGCTACGCCGACCGGGTGAACGTGATGTACGCGGGGCGCGTGGTCGAGCGCGGGCCCGCGGCCGAGATCTACGACCGCCCGCTGCACCCCTACACGCTGGGGCTCCTCCGCTCCGTGCCGCGGCTCGACCGGCCGCGCCGCCAGCGACTCGACCCCATCCCGGGGCAGCCGCCGGACCTCGCGCGGCTGCCGGCCGGCTGCAGCTTCCGCCCGCGATGCCGCTTCGCCGTGGAGCGTTGCGAGCGCGAGACCCCGCCCCTCCTGCCGCAGGCCGGCGGGCGCCTGTCCGCCTGCTGGAAGGCGGCCGAGCTTCCGGCGCCGGAGGCCGCATGACGGCGGCCCGGCCGATCCTCGAGGTGCGCGATCTGCGCAAGCACTTCGTGGTGACGCAGGGGGTCGTCCGCCAGAAGG
>DATCKS010000588.1:0-5539 GCA_036562265.1 Thermodesulfobacteriota bacterium
ACATCGGGTGGATCGACGGCGGCATCGTCATCCTCGACATCAGCGACCGGGCCCGGCCGCGGCTCGTTTCGCGGCTCGACTACCATCCCCCCTACCCCGGCTTCACGCACACCGTGATGCCGCTCTTCGACCGCGGCTTCCTCGTCGTGACCGACGAGGCCACCGGCGACCACGGCATCGACTGGCCGAAGCGGCTCTGGATGGTGGACGCGCGCGTCGAGACCAACCCGGTGATCGTCGCGAGCATGCCGACGCCGGAAGGCTTCGAGGAGCTGCACCGCGTGGGCGGCCGGATCGGCGCGCACAACATCCACGAGAACGAGCCCGAGCCGGGGGCGGCGAAGCTGGTCAACACCGTGGTCGCCACCTGGTTCAGCGCGGGGCTCAGGATCTACGACATCCGGGACCCCTACCGCCCCGAGGAGATTGCGGCCTTCCTGCCCGAAACGCCGCCCGGACAGCGCGGCTGTCGGATCAGTGATGTGTTCGTCGACGACCGGAGTATTATCTACGCGGCCGATCGGGCCAAAGGCGGACTGTACGTCCTCGAGTACACCGGGCGGCAGCCGCTCGACTGAGACACGGCAGGGAGGAACACCCAGCATGAAGCTCAGAACACGCCTCGCACTGTGGATCCTCGTCGGGACAGTCGTAGTCGCCACCGCCGGCCCCGCCGCCGCGGCACCCGGCGACTACCCGACCCGGGACATCCAGATCATCGTCCCCTTCGCGCCGGGCGGCGGCGCCGACGCGTCGCAGCGGGCCTTCAACAAGTACGCGGAGCCGATCGTCGGCCGGTCGCTCGTCATCGTGAACCGGCCGGGCGCGGGCGGCGCCACCGGGTGGGCGGAGCTGGCACGGCAGCGGCCGGACGGGTACACGCTGGCCATCGCGACGCCGCCCTTCACCATCATTCCGCCCCTCGTGAAGCCGAGGCAGACCGGGTACAAGCTCGATCAGCTCGACACCATCTGCATCTACGCCGTGGTGCCCGACGTCCTCCTCGTCCGCGAGGACTCGCCGTGGAAGACGCTCAAGGACTTCGTGGACTACGCCAAGGCGAACCCGAAGAAGGTGAAGGCCGGCAACACCGGGACCCTCGGCGCCGACTTCATGACGACGCTCTTGATCGAGCACGCGACCGGCATCGAGCTCACGCAGATCCCCTTCACCGGCGGCGCCCAGCAGCTCCAGGCGGCGCTCTCGGGGACGATCGACGCCATGGTCGCGAGCACCCTCTTCTCCGTCGCCCAGAAGGGGAAGATGCGGACGCTCGCCATCGCGTCGCCGCGGCGTGACCCGATGCTGCCGGACGTGCCGACCTTCCAGGAGCTCGGCTACAACGTCATCTCCGAGCGGTACCGGGCGCTCGCCGCGCCGAAGGGGCTGCCGGCCCACATCGTCGACTACTGGGCGCGCGTCTGCAAGCAGGTGACCGACAACCCGCAGTTCCGCGAGGAGATGACGAAGCTCGGCCAGCCGGTCGCCTACCTCGGGCCGCAGGAGGCGAGGTCGGCGGTCAACACCATGACGGAGCACATCCAGACCCTGGTCGAGAAGTACAACCTCGCCGAGTAGCACGCCGTGACCACGGACCCGGCGCGATCCGGTCGCGCCGGGTCCAGCTTTACCCGGAGGCCCCCCGGCATGTGGAGCGACATCCTCCACGCAGTGGTCGTGAACCTGTACCCGTCCCATCTGTTCGTGGTCCTCGTCGGAACGGTCGCCGGAACCATCATCGGCGCGCTGCCGGGCCTGAGCGCCGTGAGCGGCGTCGCGCTGCTCCTGCCGTTCACGTTCGCCATGGACCCGGCGATGGGCCTCATCATGCTGGCGGCGGTCTACATGTCGGCCGAGTACGGCGGGTCGATCTCGGCCATCCTGATCAACACGCCCGGCACGTCGGGGGCCGCCTGCACGACGCTCGACGGCACCCCCCTCACCCGGAAGGGCCAGGCGCAGGAGGCGCTCTACACCTCGCTCCTCGCCGGCACGGTGGGGGGCTTCTTCGGGGCCGTCGTCCTCCTCTTCTTCACGCCGGCTTTGGCGCAGGCCTCGCTCCTCCTCGGGCCGGCCGAGTACTTCTGGGTGGCGGTGGCGGGGCTCGCCCTCGTGGCCGGCCTTTCGGGCCGGCACACCGTAAAGGGGCTCGTCGGCGTCTCGCTCGGCATCGCCATGACGCTCGTCGGCCAGGACGCCATCAGCGGCGACATGCGTTTCACGTTCGACAACTTCTACCTGGTCGGCGGCATCCCGATCGTCCCGGCGCTCCTCGGCCTCTTCGCGGTCGCGAGCATCCTGAACCTCCTCGAGAACTCGCAGGAGGCGGTCGCGCCGCTCGTCATGCGCAAGGGGGCGCTCCGCTTCGTCATCGACAAGCTCAAGGGCATGAAGCTCATGCTCCTCTGGACGAGCGTCCTCGGCACCCTGATCGGCATCATCCCGGGCGCCGGCGCCTCGATCAGCGCCTTCGTCGCCTACGGCGAGGCGCGCCGGATGTCGAAGCACCCCGAGGAGTTCGGGAAGGGCTCCTACGAAGGGGTCGCCGCCCCCGAGTGCGCCAACAACGCCGTCGTCGGCGGCGCGCTCGTGCCGCTCCTCGCCCTCGGGATCCCGGGGTCCGGCTCGGCGGCGGTCATGTTCGGCGCCCTGACGGTCCACGGCATCATCCCGGGCCCTCGCCTCTTCACGGAGCGGGCCGACCTGATCTACACCTTCATGATCGGCCTCTTCTCGACCGTGGTCGCCATGCTCCTCTTCGGGCTCGCCACCATCCGCTGGTCGAGCCTCGCCGTGCGCGCGCCGCGGCGCGTCATGGTCCCGGGCGTCCTGGTCCTCTCGGTCATCGGCACCTACGGCCTCGCCAACAGCGTCTTCGACGTCTACGTGCTGGTCATCACCGGCCTGCTCGGCTATCTCCTGGCCAAGATCGACGTCCCCATCGTGACGATCGCGCTCGGCCTCGTGCTCGGCGCCCTCGTCGAGCAGAGCTTCCAGCAGGCGGTCCTGGTGGGCCAGGTCGACAAGGGCTCCGCCCTGCTGTACTTCCTGACCCGCCCCGTTGCCGTGGTCCTCATGCTCCTCGCCCTCGGCATCCTGATCTCGGGCATCGTGCAGCTCGTGCGAGGCCGCGGGCCGGGCATGGGGGCGGACGAGGACGAGACCGGCGCCGCGGTCACCCCGCGCGGCCCGAGCCTTCGGACCCTCAACATCGCGCTCGCGCTGGCGCTCGTCGCCCTCTCGGCGTTCATCGCCAGCGAGGCGCGGCACCTCTCGGCGATGGCGGCGGGGCTGCCGTGGATCCTGGCCGTCGCCTTCGCGCTCCTCGGCGCGGTGCTCCTCGTCGTGAACCTCCTGCCGAAGACCGGCGCCCTGAGGGCGCGCGCCTTCCCGTTCGCGAGCGTCCCCTGGGGACACCTCGTCGCCGTCGCGCTCGCGGTCGTCGCCCTCGCGATCGGGACCGAGGCGATCGGGTTCTACGAGTGCGCCTTCCTCTTCCTGTTCGCGACGACCTGGATCCTCTCGGGCGACGTGCGCGGCGCCCGCCGGGCCGCCCTCCCGCTCGGCTTCGCCGCGGGGTTCACGGTCTTCGTCTACGTGATGTTCAAGGTCGTTCTCGGTATTCCGACGCCACCGGGCCTGCTCGTGTAGCCAGGACCGCGAGACGCTCAAGGAGACTGCCCATGGATGCCACCCAGCGCCTGGCCGAGTTCACTCACCGGCTGACCCTCGCCGACCTGCCGGCCTCGACCGTTGACGCGTGCGGCCGCCTCGCGCTCGACACGGTCGGCGTCGGCCTGGCCGCCTGGAACGCGCCGGGGGTGCGCGAGCTACGGGAGCTGTCGGTCGGGTGGAGCCGCGGCCCGAGCCGCCTGTGGGTGACCGGCGAGCGGGTCGCCCCGCCGACCGCGACCCTCGTCAACTCCTCCATGGCCCACGCGCTCGAGTACGACGACATCCACTCCGACCTGCCGATGCACCTCGGCGTGGTCGTCCTTCCGGCGGTCCTGGCCGTGGCCGATGCGCGGCCCGGCGCCACCGGCGCCGACGCGGCGGCGGCGATCGTGGCGGGGTGCGAGGTGCTCTGCCGGATGGCGCGCGCCACGCGCGGCTACCGCGGGCAGGCCGGCTTCCGCGGCTGGAACCCGACCGCCGTCGTGGCCGGCTTCGCCGCGGCGACGGCCGCCGCGCGGATGCTCGGCCTCGACGCCGAGGGCACCCAGCGCGCCATGGGCCTCTCCTACGCGCAGGCCTCCGGCAACCAGCAGTGCATCCACGACGGCGGCCTCGTCAAGCGGATGCAGCCCGGCCTCGTCGCGGAGGCGGGCGTGCGGGCGGCGTACATGGCGGCGGCCGGCATCACCGGGGCCGTGAACGCCATGGAGGGCAAGCACGGCTTCTTCCACCTGTACGAGCAGGGGGAGTACGACGCCGAGGTCCTCACGGCCGATCTCGGGAGCCGCTTCGAGATCGACCGGGTCGGCTTCAAGCGCTATCCGACCTGCGCCATGACCCACCCGGGGATCGACGCGGTGCTCGACCTGAAGGCGGAGGCCGGCTTCACCGCCGCCGACGTCGAGTCGGTCGAGGTCTACGGGTCGGCCTTCGTCACCGGCATGGTCGGCCGCCCGTACGAGCCCGGCGACAACCCCCAGGTGGCGGCGCAGTTCAGCCTCGGCTACACGGTGGCCACGGCGCTCCTGACCGGCAACGTCCGCCTCGTCGACCTCGACCCGTCGCGGACGCTCGACCCCGAGCGCCGGAAGCTCGCGTCGCGCGTCACGGTCATCCAGGACGATCGGCTCACGGGGCGCTGGTCGACGCGCGTCGTCGTCACGCTGCGCGGCGGGCGGCGGCTCGAGCGGTCGCTCGAGGTGAGCCGCGGCCGGGCCGATCAGCCGCTCTCGACCGACGAACTCATTGCCAAGTTCCGCGACTGCGCCGCCGCGGCCGGGCCGACCTTCTCCACCGACCGGGTCGATCGCCTGGTGGAGCTCCTGCTCGGGCTGCCGCGGCTCGGGAGCCTCGAGCCGCTCGGCGAGGCCCTGGCGCCGGCGCCCGCGGCCAGACGGGCGAGCGCCTAGCGCGGCGCGTCGACGCGGGCGGCGCCCCGGCCGGGGGCTCAGGCTCGCGGTTCGGGACGGTGGGAAACGGAAACGTCTGACCCCAGTTACCCTATAAGGAGACAGCATGGATCTCGGACTTCGCGATCGCGTGGCGATCGTGACCGGAGGCAGCCGTGGCGTCGGCCGGGCGGCCGCCGCCGCGCTCCTCGCGGAAGGCGCCCGGGTGGTCATCGCGAGCCGCGACCCCGGTCGCCTGGAGGCGGCCCGCGCCGCGCTGGCCAGCGAGACCGGCGGCGACGTTCGGGCGGTGCCGGCCGACCTCGAGCGGGACGCCGACGCGCGGGCGCTCGTCGAGAAGACCCTCGCCGCGTTCGGCCGGCTCGACATCCTCGTGAATGCGGCGGCGACGGTCATCCCCGACGACTTCCTGAGGCTCACCGAGGAGCGGTGGGGCCAGGTGTTCGAGCAGAAGC
>DATCKS010000590.1:0-3817 GCA_036562265.1 Thermodesulfobacteriota bacterium
ACCGCCCACCAGATGAAGCAGGACTTCGTGAGCGGCGCCGAGGTCGATCGTTTCGATGCCGGCGTGACGTTCAGGTACTTCTACCGGAGGACGTACGGGTTCGAGGCGTACCTGCGCGACAGCCTCTGGTACGAGTACAAGACGGCAGCGGGGGTGGAGCGAGACGTCTACTCGCGACCCAACTACGGCATCATCGCGCTGTGGTATCCCGCGATGAACTTCTCCGTTCACCTGTCCTACACGTTCGCTCAGAACTACGTGTTCAGCGACAACCGTGCCGCGTATCGGGGCAAGGGGGACAACTACGCCCTCGGCTTCGAGTACAACTTCTAGGGGCACTCTGGACGATGCGGGCCCGGCCGGCGCGAGGGCGCCGGACGGGCCCCTCTTTTCTCGGGACCCGCTCTCGGGACCAGCTACCGGAATCCATCGACATGAGACACAGGACACTGGCAGTGGTGGCAGGGCTCCTCGCGTCCGGCCTCCTCGGCGGCACGGTCGCCGTCGGCGATGCGCAGGCCGCGGACGCGAAGACCGTGCAGTTCTTCAAGCAGACCTGCGGGATCTGTCACGGCGAGAACGGTCAGGGGATCCCCGGGCTCGCACCGGCGCTGAAGGGCAACGCGTTCGTGACCGACGGCGACCCGAAGGAGATCGAGGCGACCATCACCAAGGGTCGGCAGGGTAACCAGAAGCGCTACAAGGAGTTCGCCTCGCCGATGCCCGCGCACTCGATCGGGGGCAGCAGCCTCAAGGCGCTCGTCGAGTACCTCCGGGGCGACCTGCAGAAGTAGCCCCTCGCAGCGGCGCCGGGGAGCCTCCCGGGGGCTCCCCGGCGCCGCGCGTCCGACCTCCTTCCCCGACGTCGCACCGCTCGTCGACTGCCGGCCCCCGCCGTGCCCGAGGGGGCGCGTCTGCCCGGACACGTAGCCGGGGCGTTCGTGCGGGTACGGCACGGCCCGGACGGTCGAGTCGGCGAGGCCCGCCGGCGGCGTGACGCTCTGCAGTGGACGCGCGTGGTTGGCGGCGCGCGGCCCCACCGCGCCGGCGGTGGGGCCGTCTGCGAGCCGGTCAGCCGGCCACCAGCACGCTCACGCCGCCGGCCTCGAGGGCGGCGCGGAGGTCGGACGGCGGCTCGCGGTCGGTCACGAGCGCCGAGAGGCGGGGCAGGGGGCAGACGACCTCGAAGAGCTGGACGCCGAACTTGCCGTGGTCGGCGAGCAGGATCGTGCGCTGCGCGCGCTCGATCATGGCGCGCTTGACCCAGCTCGCCTGGGAGTCGACCTCCGTCGGGCCCTCCGTCGTGAGGCCGCCGGCGCCGATGAAGGCCTTGTTGGCCCGGAAGCGGCCGATGAAGTTGACGGTCTCCACCCCGAAGACGCCCCCCTCGCGGCCGTCGTACTCCCCCGGGCAGAGCAGGACGCGCGCCCCCCGCGCCCGCGCCAGCGCGGCGGCCGCGGAGACCGAGTTGGTGATCGCCGTGAAGGGGATGGGGAGCGTGGACAGCTGGCGGGCGAAGTGGGTCGTCGTGGAGCCCACGTCGATCAGGACCACGTCGTCGGGCTCGACCAGCGCGGCGGCCCGCTTCGCGATCCGGGCGCGCTCCCACACCATCCGCCGGTGACGCGACTGCAGGTCCGGCTCGTGGATGATCGACGGGGCCGCCCCGCCGTAGGTGCGGGTGACGAACCCCTTGTCGCTCAGCTCGTCCAGGTCTCGCCGTACGGTCTCCGTGGTGACGCCGAACGCCTGCGCCAGCTCGGCGATCCGGACGGTCGGGCGCGCATGCAGCTCGATCATGATCTTCTGCTGGCGTTCGGCCTTGCGCAGCGAACGCGACCTCACGGCGGACATGCCGCCCCTCGAGCGCACGAATGACTCACGGACCGGCCTCCAGAAGGCCGCTGTCGGCGGCCAGGTCGAGGAACGTATACCGGTTGCGGATCTCGCGCGCATGATACACGGCCGCGCGGTAGAAGTCCGGCGGCAGCCCCAGCGCCGCCGGCGTGTCGGGCGCGCCGGCGCGCCGGAGCACCCGGCGGAGCCGGTCGGGCGGGTGCGTGACCGGCGCGATGCGCGCGCGGATCGCGTCCCAGTCCCGGGCGAGCCTCGCGTTCAGCGCCTCGGCCGCCGACTCGTCGAGCGCCTTCGCGGCGAGTTCCCGCCAGCAGGCCCGGCCCAACTCCTCCCCGAAGTGCGCGACCAGGTCGGCCTCGCGGACGCGGGTCGCGTGGACGCGCGGCGCCGGGCCGGAGAGCAGCCGCTCTTGCAACTCGGCCATCGTGAGCGTCGCCACGCCGATCTGCTCGCCGTGGAGGCAGGGCGGCCGGTCCCGGGGGGCCATCATCTCCATGTAGTGGCTGATGAGGTGCTCACCCTGACTGGCCGGGTAGCTCCCACCGGAGAGCGTCATGCCGATCCCGGAGAGGACGAGCGTGCGCGCGAGCCGGGCGACGGCCGAACGCTCCCCCGCCAGGAGCGCCTCGGGCTCGGCCAGGAGGCCCTCCTCGTCGCGCGCCAGGAGACGGAACGGCAGCTCCCAGTACCAGTCGCCGCGCACCAGGTGCGCGAGGAGCCAGTCCGCCTGCGCGGTGCCGCGGCAGAGGCTGTCTCCGAGGCCGGCACGGATGAGCCGCGCGGGCGCCCGGGCCAGCACGTCGAGGTCGAGGAAGACGCCCTGCGGCGCGGTGGCCGGGAGGGTCTGCTTGAAGCCGTTGGTCGAGATCGAGGCGTTCGCGGAGGTGTAGCCGTTCATGGACGGCGCGGTGCCGAACACCGCGTAGGGCTTGCCCGCCCGGTGCGCCGCGTACTTGCAGAGGTCGTTGATCGTCCCCGAGCCGACGGCGACGACGGCGTCCACGGCGGCCGCGGCCTCGCGCAGCGCGCCCGCCGTCTTCTCGTCGGCCTCGGGGCCGGCGGGCAGCACGACCGTGGTGAGCCGATGGCGCGACGACAGGGCGCTCGCCACGCGCTTGCCGAGGGCGTCGCGCGTGTCGACGTCGCTCACGAGGAGCAGCGCGGGCCCGAACCCCAGGCGGCCCACGAGCTCCGCCTCCATGCCGGCGAGGCTCTCGCGGATCTCGATGGCGCGAATCGGAAGGCTGAGCGGCCGGCCGGTGTCCGGGTCGCTCAGGGAACCGCCGTCCATCCACGTGCCGGTGTCGTTCGGCGTCATACCGCGCTCGGGATCGCGGCGTCGGACAGGGTGCCGCCGCGACCGCGGCCGGCGCTCCCCCCGCCCGGCGCCGAGCGCCCGGTACACGCGAGGATGTCCCGGAGCTGCGACAGGAGCGAGCCCTTGCCCGGCGAGAACGAGCCACTGAAGGCGGCGGCGCCGATGGTGAAGGCGTCGGCGCCGGCGCGCGCGAGCGCCCGGATGCGCTCGGGCGAGTCGACGCTGCCGGCGACGATGAGCCTGCCGTCCAGCGCCGCCCGGGCCGCCGCCACCAGCTCCAGCGGGTCCGCGTCCGTGGCGCGATAGGCGAGGAGGTCGACGCCCGCGCAGCCCAGCGCGCGGAGGCGGCGGCAGTCCTCCGCGATGTCGCGAGCGCTGCCGCCGAGCCTAGTGGGATGCCCGTACGGGCGCCCCACGAACGGGTAGAGCTCGATCCCCCGTCCCGCCGTCAGGGCGAGCATCGCTTCCGCATCCGTGCCCCCGAGCAGTCGGTCCACGCCGATGTCCACCGCGACGCGGGCCGATTCCAGGGCCGCCTCCGGCGATTCGCTCACCACCTCCATGTAGCTCGTCGCCCCCATCGCCTTGATGCGCTCGTTGAGCGTGCGGAGCGTCTTCGGGCCGACCCCCACGTCCTTGAAG
>DATCKS010000593.1:0-6221 GCA_036562265.1 Thermodesulfobacteriota bacterium
GGCTCTCGAGGTAGGCGTACCGGCGGCGGAACAGCGTCTGCTCGATCGTCTGCTCGGTCTTGAGCTTGAGGCTCGGGAAGAGGAGCGCGATGAAGAGGAACAGGACCGACATGACGAGCGAGAAGAGCAGGTTCACCTGGCCGAAGAAGAGCTGCTGCGCGATGATCGCGACGCCGAACGCCGGCAGGATCACGAGCACGGCCAGCGCCGTGAGGGTCAGCGACTTCTTGAGCACCAGCGTGATGTCCATGAGCTGGTACTTGAGGATCGCGTACCCGAGCACGGCGCAGTACAGGAACATGAAGTAGTTCCCGTACGGCACGATGTGGATGCCGAACATCGGCAGGAAGTTGGTCGACCCTCCGGCGAACCCGATCGCGGCCCCGACGATGACGTAGCGCGTCTGCGCCTTCTTGAGCCCGGTGAGCTCGATGTGCGCCCGGACGAGCTGAAGCGTCGCCTGGGCGACGATGAACACGTAGAAGGTGAGGAACACCGGGTAGAGCGGGCCGGCCTGCGGGAAGTAGGCGAACTCGCTCACCCGGTCGACGCGCGGGATGAAGGGGGGCGTGAGGGCCAGCACGAAGAAGAGGACCGAGCAGACGTACGACGCGTCGAGCAGCCGGCTCTCCTCCCGCCGGCCGGTGAGCACCATGATGAAGTGGAGGTACAGGGTCGGGATGAAGGCGGCGGCCAGGTGGGCGAAGCGGCTCCACCAGAGCGCCGCCCCCGGACCGTCGGCCAGGCTGTGCAGGAAGAGCGCGAGCGACCAGAGGCCGACGACGGCCGACAGGAGCGCGAAGACCCGGTTCAGGCGGCTCTTGGCGTTCCGCCAGAAGACGAACGTCCCGAGCGCGATGCAGGAGATCGACGTGAGGAGCGTCGAGGCGGAGTAGACGATCACGGCCGGCCCTCCGTCGTGTCCGTGCCCGTCACGTGACCGTCATCATAGCGACTAGGCGATCTCCTGGGGATCTGGCTCGGCGGCCGGCCCGGTGACGACGCGCTTGGGTACCGGCCAGAAGGCCCAGTTCTCCCGCTGGAAGCGGCGGTAGTCGTCGCCGAAGAGCTCCAGCAGGCGGCGCTCCTCGAGGTAGCTGCGCATGATCTGGAGGTTCACGTTGACCAGCAGCGCGAAGACCAGCGTGTACCAGGAGTTGGTGGCGAGCGGGATCCCGACGACCTCGAGGAAGACGCCGCAGTAGATCGGGTGTCGCATGAGCCGGTACGGTCCCGTGCGCACGAGCCGCCGGGGGACCTGCAGCTTGTTCTCCCCGAGCACGTGGATCCCCCACTGGGGCCCCAGCGTGATCATCCCCCACCAGCGCAGCACGAAGGCCAGGCCGTAGAGGAAGAGCCCCGCCGCCGTGGCCGGCCAGAGGATCTCCCGATCCATGAAGAAGAACTCGAAGGTCGTGCCGTACATCATGACGATGTAGGCGGCCGACACGGCGGCGAGCGACCAGTCGCCGGACAGCGTGCGCGGCTCCCGCTCGTTCGTGGTGAAGAAGTTCTCCCAGAGCCGCTCGCTGCCGGCGAAGAGCAGGAAGAAGGTGAAGAAGGTGTACGAGTGGTCGCGGCGCGTCGAGTACTGCGAGAAGTGCAGGTAGATGACGATCGCGAGCCCCACGATCGACACGAGGATCAGGAGCGGGATGACGTTGAGTCGACGAAGCGATTTCATGCGCTCCTCGTACCGTTGCGACACACGACGAGGGTCACGTTGCTGCCCCCGTACCCGAACGCGTTCGCGAGGATCGTCCGGAGCCCCGGGGCCCGGCGGGCCTCGCCGGCGACCACGTGGACGTCGCAGTCCGGATCGGGATCCTCGAAGTTGATCGTGGGCGTGATGATGCCGTGCTCGAGCATGAGGGCGCTCGCGATGACCTGCAGCGCGCCTCCCGCCGCGAACGGCTGCCCCACCATCGACTTGATCGACGTGACCGGGACGGTGGCGCCCCGCGGCCCGAAGACCTCGCGGATGGCCGAGCACTCGTTCCGGTCGGTGAGCGGGATCGAGCCGGCGTGCGCGTTCACGAGGTCCACGTCGTCGGGCGTAAGGCCCGCGCTCTCGAGCGCGAGCGACATGCAGCGCGCGAAGCCGTCGCCGTGCGGATCGACGCGGATCATCTCGTACGCGTTGGCCGTCGTCGCGTAGCCGGCGACCTCCGCGTAGACGTGGGCGCCGCGGGCGAGCGCCCGATCGAGCGCCTCGAGCACGACGACGCCGGCCGCCTCCGCCATGACGAGGCCGTCGCGCCCCCGGTCGAACGGCCTCGAGGCGCGCTCCGGCTCGTCGTTGCGCGTCGACAGGATCCGCGCGCTGGCGCCCGACCCGATGCCGAACGGCGTGACCGGCGCCTCCGCGCCGCCCGCGAGCATCGCGTCGGCCAGGCCGCTTGCGACTGCCTCGGCCGCCCATCCGATCGCGTTCGAGCCGGCCGAGCAGCCGGTCGACATCGTCATGAGCGGCCCCTTCGCGCCGGCCCGGATCGAGATCAGGCCGGCGGCCGCGTTCGGGAAGGCGGCCTCGAGGATCCAGGGCGGCAGCCGCCTGAGCCCCCGCTCCAGGTAGAGCGAGTAGGCGTACTCCGTGACGTCGAGCTGGCTCGTGCCGACCCCCATGGCGACGCCGACGCGCGTGGCGTCCGCCGGGTCGATCTCGAGCTTCGCGTCGGCCATGGCGAGGGTCGCCGCCGCGGCGGCCAGGTGCACGGCCCGACCGGAGCGGCGCAGCGTCACCGGGTCGAGGAACTGGGCCGGGTCGAAGTCGCGGATCTCTCCGGCAATCCGGCAGGCGAGCCCCGAGGCGTCGAACCGCGTGATCGGCCCGATGCCGCTGCGGCCCGATACGAGCGCGGTCCAGAACGCGTCGCGCCCGATGCCGATCGGCGTCACGGGACCGAGCCCCGTGATGGCGACCCGCCGCCGCGCCGGACGCCGACCGTTGCCGTTCACCCCCACCGACGCTCACCCCCTTGGCGTCGACGTGCCGGCGGGCCCGGTCGGGCCTCCGCCGGTCGATACCGCAAGCCGAGGCACGCTACCGGAGGCGGCCGGGCCAGGCAAGGGAAATCTTCGAGAGTCGGGTCACATGAGCCCATCTCGGGGCGCCGTACCCGCTTCAGCGGTGGGCCCGGCCGCAACGCGCGTCGGGGGTTGCCGCCGCGAAGGGCCCGATTGCCGCCACCGTCGCGGGTCCGACGCCCGGTACCCGGGCGAGTGCCTGAACGGATGAGAAGGGCCCGCGCCTTGCGCGGTCGGCGACGATCCGCGCGGCCAGGACCGGTCCGATCCCGGGCAGGCGGTCGAGGTCGGCCGCGGCGTCGGTGTTGAGGTCGAGCGGCAGGCCGAGCCTGAGCCGCCGGACCGCCGGCATGCAGCCGAGCGCGGCGCGCCCCCACGGCGTGACGAGGAGGCGCGAGCCGGGGAGGAGCCTCACGCGGGCGCTCCGCGCGCCCGCCACCGGCGTCGCGGCCGGCAGGCCCGCCGCGGCCAGGAGGTCGGCCAGTCGGGCGCCGGCCGGCAGCGCCAAAAGGCGCGGCCGGTTTCCGACCGTGACGACGTCGGCGAGGATGCGCGTGGAGTCCGGTTCGAGGAGGGGGGTTGCGGCGCGGGGCGTCCGGGACGCCGGGGCAGCCTCGAGCGGTGGGCGGCGCAGCCCGTCACCCGATCCCCAGGAGACGGCCGCTCGCCACACGGCCGCGGCGCCGAGAACGGCCAGCGTCAGCGCCGCCGCCGCACCGATCGGTCCCGACCAGGCCATCCCCTCCTCCACTCCGGCGTCGAGGCGCCGTCGGAGCGGTCGGACGGGACGTCAGGGCGAACCGCTTCGCGGGAGAGTCTACCGCGCGCGGGCCTCCTTGAGCGAGGCCGGCGGCGCATCGCCTCGGCGGCGGCGCTCCGCCTCCTTGGCGATCTTGTACTCGATGGCGTCGATGAGGGCCTCCCAGGAGGCCTGGATGATGTTCTCGGAGACGCCGACCGTCTCCCACTTGTCCTCGTGGTCGGCCGACTCGATGAGGACGCGCGTGACCGCGGCGGTGCCGTCGCGGCCGTTCAGGATGCGCACCTTGTAGTCGACGAGCCGCACCTCGCGCAGCTCGGGGTAGAAGCGCTCGAGCGCCTTGCGGAGCGCGCGGTCGAGGGCGTTGACCGGCCCGTCGCCGACGGCCGCGGTGTGCTCCACCTGGCCGTCCACCTTGACCATGACGGTGGCCTCGGCCAGGGTCGGCTCGTTCGGCGCGCGCTTCTCGTTGATGACCCGGAAGCCGACCAGCTCGAAGGCCGGCTCGTGCCGGCCGAGGGCGCGCTTCATGAGCAGCTCGAAGGAGCCCTCCGCCGCCTCGAACTGGTAGCCCCGGTTCTCGAGCTGCTTGATGCGCTCGAGGACCTCCTTGACCACCGGGTCCTTGCCGGCGAGGTCGATCCCCATCTCGGCCGCCTTCGCCAGGATGTTGCTGCGGCCGGAGAGGTCGGAGACGAGCACGCGGGTCCGGTTGCCGACGGCGGCGGGGTCGATGTGCTCGTAGGTGCGCGCGTTGCGCTGCACGGCGCTCACGTGCACGCCCCCCTTGTGGGCGAACGCGGAGTCGCCGACGTAGGGCTGCCGCTTGAGCGGCTGGATGTTGGCCAGCTCGTACACGTAGCGCGAGACCTCCCTCAGCTTCGCGAGCTGCGCCGGGGTGACGACGTCGTAGCCGAGCTTGAGCTGGAGGTTCGCGATGATGGAGATCAGGTTCGCGTTGCCGCAGCGCTCGCCGAAGCCGTTGATGGTCCCCTGCACGTGGCGCGCACCCGCCTCGACCGCCGCGAGGGCGTTGGCCACGGCCATCTCGGCGTCGTTGTGGGTGTGGATGCCGACCGGCCGGCCGAACCGGGCGACCACCTCGCGCGTCAGGTCGGCGATGCGGCGCGGCATGCTGCCGCCGTTCGTGTCGCAGAGGACGAGGACGTCGGCGCCCGCCGAGGCGGCCGCCTCGAGCGTCCGCATGGCGTAGTCGGGGTTCGCCTCGTAGCCGTCGAAGAAGTGCTCCGCGTCGTAGACGACCTCGTCGACGCGGCTCTTGAGGAAGCGCACCGAGTCGTGGATCAGCTCGAGGTTCTCCTCGAGCGGGATCCTGAGCGCCTCGTGGACGTGGAGGTCCCAGCTCTTGCCGAAGATCGTGACGACCGGCGTGCCGGCCTGGAGGAGCGCCTGGAGGTTCGGGTCGTTCTCGGCGCGGAGCTTCGAGCGCCGCGTCGAGCCGAAGGCGACCACGCGGGCCCCGGCGAAGCGCTCCTTGCGGGCCGCGTCGAAGAAGTCGATGTCGCGCGGGTTCGAGCCGGGCCAGCCCCCCTCGATGTAGCGGACCCCGAGCTCGTCGAGCCGGTGGGCGATGCGCACCTTGTCGGCCACCGAGAAGGCGACGTCCTCCCCCTGCGTGCCGTCGCGCAGCGTGGTGTCGTAGAGGTCGATCCGTTCGCCCATCCCGCTACTCCTTCACCGGGCCGGACGGCGCAGGTGCCGTCGAGAGGCCGAAGGCGTCGTGGAGCACGCGGACGGCGAGCTCCGTGTACTTCTGGTGGATCACGCACGAGGTCTTGATCTCCGACGTGGAGATCATGAGGATGTTGATCCCCTCGCGGGCGAGGACGTCGAACATCCGCGCCGCGACGCCGGCGTGCGAGCGCATGCCGACGCCGACGATCGACACCTTGGCGATCTGGTCGTCGCTCTCGACGGAGGCCGCGCCGATCTCCGGGGCGATCTTCCGGACGATCGCCTCGGCCCTCCTCAGGTCCCCCTTGGGCACCGTGAACGTGAGGTCGGTCGTCCCGTCCTCGCTGACGTTCTGGATGATCATGTCGACGACGATGCCCGCCTCGGCCACGGCCCCGAACACCTTGGCCGCGATGCCGGGGCGGTCGAGGACTCGCCTGATGGCGATCTTCGCCTCGTCCTTGCTGTAGGTGACCCCCGAGACGACGACCGCCTCCATCGACGGATCCTCCTTCGTGACGAGCGTCCCCTCGGCCTCGGAGAAGCTCGAGCGGACGTGGACCGGGACCTCGTACTTCTTGGCGAACTCGACCGACCGGATCTGCAGCACCTTCGCGCCGAGACTCGCCATCTCGAGCATCTCCTCGTAGGAGATCCGGGCGAGCTTGCGGGCCGAAGGGACGATGTTCGGGTCGGTCGTGTAGACCCCCTCCACGTCGGTGTAGATCTCGCAGGCGAC
>DATCKS010000594.1:0-4848 GCA_036562265.1 Thermodesulfobacteriota bacterium
CTCCTCACCGGACGGGCGGCGCACCCGGCGATCATCGAGCGGGCCGACCTGGTGACGGAGATGCGCGAGGTGAAGCACCCCTATCAGCAGGGGATCCTGGCCCAGGTCGGGATCGACTACTAGCCAAGACTTCTTGAGGAGACGGCGCATGATCGACACACAGCCTGCCATCACCTTCACCGAGGGAGCGGTTGCGAAGCTCCGCGAGATCCTGGCGAAGCAGGGCAACCCCGACCTGGCCGTGCGGGTGCGCGTGGTCGGCGGCGGCTGCTCGGGGCTCTCCTACCAGATGGGGCTCGAGCCGCCGGTGCCCCAGCCGGGCGACGACCTCTTCGAGGCGAACGGCGTCAAGGTGCTCCTCGACCGCGAGAGCCGGCCGTACGTCGAGGGGGCGCGCATCGACTGGCAAGGGACCATGCTCGGCAGCGGCGGGTTCAAGTTCGACAACCCCAACGCCGCGGGCGCCTGCGGCTGCGGGGAGTCGTTCACGGTGAAGAAGAAGGCGCCGGCGGAGTCGTTCGACGTCTAGCATGACGACGCCCGCCCCCCTCGTCGACACCTTCGGCCGGACCGTCCGCAAGCTGCGCGTGTCGGTCACCGATCGGTGCAACTTCCGCTGCACCTACTGCATGCCGGAGGAGGGGGTCTCCTGGCTGCCGAAGGGGCAGATCCTCACGTTCGAGGAGATCACCCGGATCTGCACCCTCATGGTGCGGCTCGGCGTGACGAAGCTGCGCCTGACCGGCGGCGAGCCGCTCGTGCGCGCCCGGCTGGTCGACCTGGTGCGGAAACTCCGCGCCATCCCCGGCCTCGCCGGCCTCTCGATCACGACCAACGGCTACTTCCTCGCCGAGCAGGCCGAGGATCTCGTGGCGGCCGGCCTCACGTCGTTCAACGTGTCGCTCGACACGCTCGAGCGGGCCCGATTCAAGGCGATGACCCGCCGCGACGCGCTCGACCGCGTCCTCGAGGGGCTCGGCGCGCTCGAGCGGCTCGGCGTCGCGCCCATCAAGATCAACGCGGTCGTGATGCGGGGACAGAACGAGGACGACATCGAGCGCTTCGCCGAGATGGCGCGCCGCGGCCCGTACGTCGTGCGCTTCATCGAGTTCATGCCGCTCGAGGGCGGCTACCTCTGGCGCAACGACCTGATCGTGCCGGGGCACGAGGTCCTCGAGCGGATCGCGCGGGTCTACCCGATCGAGCCGGACCCGGACTGCGACCCGCGCGACCCGTCGCGCGACTACCGGTTCGTCGACGGGGCGGGCAAGGTGGGGTTCATCAACTCCGTCACCGAGCCGTTCTGCGCCTCCTGCGACCGGATGCGTCTCACCGCGGACGGTCAGTTGCGGACCTGTCTCTTCGCCACCGACGAGCACAACCTGCGCGACCTCCTGCGTTCCGGCGCGAGCGACGAGGCGCTCGAGGCGTTCATCCGCCAGGCGGTGTCCACCAAGTGGGCGGGCCACCTCATCAACCGTCCCGGCTTCGTGCGGCCGTCGCGCACCATGTCCGCGATCGGCGGGTAGGGGGCCCGATGCTGGCCGAGGTCAGGACGCGCCTCGATCGCGTGGTCGTGCCGCCCTTCGGCAAGAGCCTCGTGGCGCTCGGCGCCCTGCGCGACGCCGAGGTCGTCGAGGCGAACGGCCGGCGGGTCCTGCGCGTGGACCTCTTCTTCGAGGGGGTCCTCAAGGCGCAGGAGGCAAGGCTCCTCACCGTGATCTACAAGGCGCTCGAGCACCTCGAGGGGATCGACGACGTCGAGGTCGTCGTCAACGGCGAGGTGGCCGCGCGGCCGATGCGGCGCGCGCCCGTCCCGATCCCCGGGGTCCGGCACGTCGTCGCCGTGGCGAGCGGCAAGGGCGGGGTCGGCAAGTCGACCGTGGCGGTCAACCTGGCCGTGACGCTCGTGCGGCGGGGCGCGTCGGTCGGCCTCCTCGACGCCGACATCTACGGCCCCAACGTGCCCACCATGCTCGGGCTCCCCGCCGGGGCGAAGGCCGAGATGGTGCGCGGCCGCCTCGTGCCGCTCGTGGCGCACGGCGTCAAGACGCTCTCGGTGGGGCTCCTCGGCGTCTCGCCCGATGCGGCGCTCGTCTGGCGGGGACCGCTCCTGACGAAGCTCGTCCACCAGCTCCTCTTCCAGGCCGACTGGGCGCCGCTCGACGTCCTCGTGGTCGACCTGCCGCCAGGCACGGGGGACGTCGCCCTCACGCTGGTGCAGGCGGCGCCGCTCTCCGGCGCCATCCTGGTGGCGACGCCCCAGCGCGTCGCGCTCGAGGACGCCCTCCGCGCCCACACGATGCTGCGCGACGCCGGCGTGCCGATCCTCGGGCTCGTCGAGAACATGGCCTATCACACCTGCGCCGGCTGCGGGCGCGAGGCCGACCTCTTCGGTCGGGGCGGCGCGCGCCGCACCGCCGAGGCGCGCGGCCTCTCGCTCCTCGCCGAGTTGCCGCTCCTCGAGGCGATCCGGGTCCGGAGCGACGATGGTCGCCCGGCGGCGCTCGACCCGGAGCTGGCGCCGCCCTTCGAGGCGCTGGGCGCCCGCGTCGCCGAGTCGCTGGCCAGCCTGCGGCCGGACGACGGCCGCGCTGCCGACGTCTGACCGGCTGCCCGCGCCCCCGGCATCCCGGGCGTGCACCGGACACAGCGCCGGCCGATCGACGAACGGGCCGGTCGCCGTACGGCCGTCCGCGAACCGCCACGCGCGCGCCGCCCGCGCCTTGTCGCCGGCCGGCGCGACTGATACCATCGACCGTCGTGGATACCCGCCTCCTCCTCGTCTTCGTCCACGTCCTGACCGCGGCCGTGTGGTACGGCGGCCTCATGGTCGCGATGGTGGCGATCCGCGCCGCTCGCGGTGCCGGATCCCCGGCCTCGGGCGTGGCGGTGGTGCGCCGCTACCAGCGCGTCGCCTGGATCGCCCTCGTGGTGCTCCTCGCGACCGGCGCCTACAACGTGATGCCCTGGGTGCCGGTGCTCCAGAGCGGGGGCGGCATGCAGCGCTTCATGTGGACCCTCACGGCGAAGGTCGCGCTCTTCGGCGCCGTCGTGGCGGTCACGGCGGCGCAGCAGTGGCTCCACGTGCGCGCCCTCGGGGCGGGTGAGACGAAGGGGTTCGACGGCTACCTCACCCTCGCGCGGGTCAACCTCCTGCTCGGCGCGATCGTCCTCTTCCTCGGCGTGAGCCTCACGGTGCGCGGAGGGCTCGGGTAGTGTTCGAGGAGGTGAGCGCCGCGGAAGCCCTCCGGCGGCTCGCCGGACCCGAGCCGCCGCTCCTGCTCGACGTCCGCGCCGAGGAGGAGTTCCGCGCCCGCCATGCTCCAGGCGCGTACCTCATCCCCCTCGACCAGCTTCCCGCCCGTGTCGGCGAACTCGATGCCGCGCGGCCGACGCTCGTCGTGTGCGAGCACGGCATGCGCTCGCTCGTGGCCTGTCAGTTCCTCGTGGCGCGGGCGGGCTTCGCGCACGTGGCCAACGTCCGCGGCGGCATGAGCGCCTGGCCGCTGTAACTCCCCGTGCGTGGCCCGCGCCGCCTCGCGCTCCGGACGCTCGGCGCCTGCCTCCTCGCGGCGCTCGCCCTTCTGCCGGCCTTCCGGAACGCGGCCGCCGGCGAGACGCCCGCGCCCGTCACGATCGCCGCGATCCTCGACCTCACCGGCCCCGGCGCCGCGCTCGGCACGGCCGAGCGGATCGGGCTCGCGCTGGCCGAGCGCGAGGTCGCCGCGCGGGGCGGCATCGGCGGCCGGCCGCTCCGCCTCGTCGTCTTCGACAGCGCCACCAGCACCCAGGCCGCCGAGCGCGCCGCGCGCATCGCCATCGAGGCCGAGCGCGCGGTCGTGCTCATCGGCGGCAGCACGCGTGGTCCGGCCTCGGCGCTCGCCGCAGTGGCGCAGCGAGCCGAGGTCCCGCTGATCGCGCTGGCCGAGGGCCGGGGCGGGGACGAGAGCGCGCCGCCACGCTGGGTGTTCCAGGTCCCTCCCGGGACGTCCCGCCTGGCCGATGCGCTGGCGGTCGACCTTGCCCGGCGAGGGCTGCTTCGCGTCGGGTTCCTCGAGGCCGCAAGCCCGATCGGCTCTGCCGGCCGGGCCGCGTTCGAGGCTGCCGCGCGGCGCCGCGGCCTCACGCTCGCGCATCGCGAGGTGGTCGGCGACGAGACGGGCGACCTCGCGACGATCGTGGCGGCGGTGCTCGCCGCGAAGCCCCAGGCGGTCGTCGTCTGGGCGATCCCGCCGCTCGCCGGCGCCGTCGCCCAGCCGCTCCTCGACCTCGCGCCGGGCCTCCCGCACTACCAGAGTCACGCCGCGCTCGCCTCCGCGTTCCTCCCGCTCGCCGGCGCGGCGGCCGCAGGGGTGCGAACTGCGGTGCCGCGCGTCGTGGTGGCCGAGGCGCTTCCCGAGGCCGACCCCGATCGGTCGAGGCTCGTCGCGTTCGTCCGGGAGGTGCGGGCCGTGGGCGGCCCCGGGTCGAGCCCCTTTCCCGGATACGGGTACGACGCGCTCGGCCTCGCGGCCGCCGCGATCGCGCAGGCCTCGTCGGGCTGGGACGGCGCCGAGCCGATCGCCGGGCACCGCCTCGACGTGCGCGACGCGCTGGAGGTGATGCCCGACTACCGGGGCGTCACCGGCGTCTACCGCTACCGGCCCGACGACCACGGCGGACTCGACGAGCGGGCGCTCGTGATCGTCGAGGCGGTCGTCCCGCCGGAGGGGAAGGTTGCAACGTGGAGGCCCGTTCCAACGGGCCGATGAAGGAGGTGCCATGTCCTGGATCACGGCGGTACGGCGGGTCGTCAACGAGGCGGTCGACACCGGCCTCTCGTACCTGCCGCCCGACACCGTGGCG
>DATCKS010000599.1:0-4312 GCA_036562265.1 Thermodesulfobacteriota bacterium
CCCGCCACCCGGCCCGGGACGGCCGCGACCGCGCGCCACGCGGCCCGAAGCGCGCCGAGCAGGCGGCGCGCCGTCGGCGAGGCGGGCCGGTCGGCCGCGAACATGGCGGAGACCATCAGGACCGGCACGACGATCACGTAGGCGCCGACGTCGCCGAACATGACGCGCAGCTCGTCGGCGAGGATCCGCCCGAGCGCGCCCCCCGCTCCGGCCGGGCGCACGGCGCGGCCCACCGCGAGGCCCGCCATGGCGGCGGCCGCCACGACGAAGACCGCGAAGCCGCCGGCCCGCACCGGGTCGAAGCCGAGGCGCTCGCCCCGAAGCCCGCGCCACGCCGCGACGGCGAGGGCGAGCGGCAGCGCGTAGGCGACGAGGCCGACGGCCTGCAGCAGGGCGTCGGCCACGTAGGCGCCGACGGTGCCTCCCCAGTTCGCCACGCCGCGCGCGCCGACGGCGTTCAGCGCCGGGTCGCCCGGCGCGTACGTGACGAGGCTCAGGGCGAGGTACACGGCGGCGGCGGCCGCCAGGACGCCCGCCCCCTCGCGGGCAAGGCCCTGCTCTGCTGCTTCCTTCCGGCGGGTCGGCAAGCCTCGAGACTCCTGACGGGATCGGGCCTCGCCCAGGGGGGGACCCGGAGCCCAAAGCGCCTGATTCTACGTAGGGCTCGAGAGGGGCGTCAAGGGAACCCGGCCCCGGGCCGGCTCCCCTCCTCCCCGTCCCCGGGCAGGAGGTCCGGGTTCCAGACGACCTCCCAGAGGTGCCCGTCGGGGTCCTGGAAGTAGCCGGCGTAGCCGCCCCAGAAGGTGTCCCGGGCCGCCTTGACGATCGTCGCGCCGGCCCGCTCCGCCTGCGCCATGACGGCGTCGACCTCCTCCCGGCTGCTCACGTTGTGCCCGATGCTGAAGTCGGTCGGGCTCGGGCCGGACCTCGGGATCCCCGCGTCGTGGGCGAGGTCGGCACGCGAGAAGAGGGCCAGCTTGAGGCCGCCCGACAGGTCGAAGAAGGCGACCGCCCCGTGCTCGAAGGCCGTCCCGACGATCCCTTGCGTCGGCAGGCCGAGGCCGTCGCGATAGAAGGCGACCGCCCGCTCGAGGTCGTCCACGCCGAGGGTCAGGACGGTGATGCGGGGCTTCACGGCTAGAGCTCCATCACGACGGCGATGATGACCGGGCGCCGGTCGAGGGTGTTCCGGAAGTAGCGCCGCAGCCCCTTGCGCACCTCGATCTCGAGCTCGCGAACGTCGGTGCGCACCTCGGGCGCCGCCGCGGCCACCGTCTGGCGGATGTCGGCCCGGGCCCCCTCCATCAGCGTGCCCGCCGCCATGACCTCGTCGCTCGCCACGCCCTGCGCGAGCACCGTCGGCCCGCTCACGATCTCGCCGGTCTGGCGGTTCACGCCGACCACCGCCACGACGATCCCGTCCTCGGCGAGGTGCCGGCGGTCGCGCAGGACGAGACGCTCGACGTCGCCCACCCCCTTGCCGTCCACGAAGACGCGGCCCGCCTCGACCCGCTCCGCGACCCGGCCCACGCCCCCCTCGAAGCTCACGACGTCCCCGTCGTGGACGAGGAAGGCGCGCTCGGGCGGCACGCCGGTCTCGATGGCGAGCCGGCGGTGCCTGACCAGGTGGCGGCTCTCGCCGTGGATCGGGATGAAGTGCTTCGGCTTGACGAGGTTCAGCATGAGGCGCAGCTCCTCCTGGGCCGCGTGGCCGGAGACGTGGACCCCGGAGGCCCGCCCCTGGATCACGTCGGCGCCCTTGCGGAAGAGCTGGTTCGTGATGCTGCTGATGGCGCGCTCGTTGCCCGGGATGACCCGGGCCGAGAGGATGACCGTGTCGCCCCGCTCGATCTTGATCTGCTTGTGGTTGTCGAAGGCCATGAGCGCGAGCGCCGACATCGGCTCCCCCTGGCTGCCGGTGCAGAGGACGACCTGCTCCTCGTGCGGGAGGGCGAGGAGGTCGTCGAGGTCGAGGAGACAGCCGGGGGGCACGGTGAGGTAGCCGAGGTCGGAGGCGATCTTGACGTTCTGCACCATGCTGCGGCCGACCAGCGCCACCCGCCGCTCGAAGCGCGCCGCCACGTCGAGCACCTGCTGGACGCGGTGGATGTGCGAGGCGAACGTGGCCAGGACGATCCGCCCGGGCGCCTGCCGGAAGATGCGCGCGAGGGCCGGGCCGACGGTCTTCTCGCTCTCGGTGACGCCGGGCCGCTCGACGTTGGTGGAGTCCGAGAGGAGGCAGAGGACCCCGCGCTCCCCGATGGCGGCGAGGGCGCCGTAGTCCGACGGCTGGCCGTCGACCGGCGTCTGGTCGAACTTGAAGTCGCCGGTGTGGAGGATCGTCCCCTCCGGGGTCTCGAGCACGAGGCCGGCGCCGTCGGCGATCGAGTGCGCGACGTGGAAGAAGCTGACGCCGAAGGGGCCGACGTCGACCCGCTCTCGCGGCACGACCGGCCGCAGGTCGGCCCCGACGCCGTGCTCCTCCAAGCGGCCGGCCGACAGGGCGAGCGTGAGCTTCGTGCCGTACACCGGGACGCCCGGGAACTCCTTGAGGAAGAAGGGGAGCGCGCCGACGTGGTCCTCGTGACCGTGCGTGAGGAAGACCGCCTTCACGGCGGTGCGGCGCTTGCGCAGGTAGCTCCAGTCGGGCAGCACGAGGTCGATGCCGAGCATCGACTCGTCGGGGAAGAGGAGCCCGCAATCGATCAGGACGATGCTGTCGCCGTACTCGACGGCGAGGCAGTTCATCCCGACCTCGCCGAGGCCTCCGAGCGGGATCAGCCGGAGCGCCGTCACGGCGACGCCGCGGCGGCGGCCGGCGCGGCCGCCCGGACGTCCTCACCGAGGAGCGCCGCGACCGCCTCGCGGGCCCGGGCGACGAGGTCGGGCTGGGGCAGGTCGGCCGAGGGGATCGGGTGGCCGACCACGACCTCGATGCGGCCAGGCCGTACGCGCCAGCGCCCGGCCGGCAGGACTGCACGGCTCCCCCGCACGGCCACCGGCACGACGGGGGCCCGCGACGCCTGCGCCAGGGCGAAGGCTCCGCGCTTGAAGGGGCCGAGCCGCCCGTCGGCGCTGCGCGTCCCCTCGGGAAAGACGACGAGCGACGCCCCCTCGGCCAGCGCCTCGGCGGCGCGGGAGAGGCCGCGGCGCGAGCGCCGGGGGGCTTCCCGGTCGATCGGAACGTAACCGGCCGCCCGCATCGCCGGACCGAAGATGGGGATGCGGAAGAGTTCCCGCTTGGCCACCCAGCGGAGCTGCCCGGGGAGCGCCGAAACGATGGCGAAGATGTCCATGGTGCTCTGGTGGTTGGAGACGATGACGCTACCGGGCGGCACGGCGGGGGTCGCGCCAGGGGCGGCGCTGAGGTCGGCGCGCGACCCGGCGAGCCAGAGCCCCGCGCGCCCCCACGCCCGGGCGTAGCGCTGGATCACGGTGCCTCGCCGGTCGACCAGGCGGGTCACGATGGCGAGCGTGCCGAGGACCGCGGTCACGACGGCCATGCCGCCCCAGAAGAGCACCCCACGCACCATGGCAGACGGAGGACTGTATCTCCGCGCTCCCGCCAGCGTCAATCGCGCGCCGCGGGGGTGCATTGACCCTCGGGGGGCCCGCTTGATAGAACGGTGGTGCAACCGTCGCTCGGGGGCCTGAGCGGGCCCCGTTGCTCACGCAAGCAGTATTGTACGGAAGGGACGATTCATGGCGAGCCTCAACAAGGTCATCCTCATCGGCAACCTCGGGCGCGACCCGGAGGTCCGATACACCAGCGGCGGACAGGCGGTCGCGAACTTCACCGTCGCGACCAACGAGGCCTGGACCAACAAGCAGGGCCAGCGCGAGGAGCGGACGGAGTGGCACCGCGTCGTCGCCTGGGGAGCGCTCGGGGAGCGCGCCGGTGAGTACCTCAGGAAGGGGAAGCAGGTCTACGTCGAGGGTCGGCTGCAGACCCGCAAGTGGACCGACCGCGAGGGGCAGGAACGGTACACGACCGAGATCAACGCCCAGCAGCTCTTCCTCCTCGGCTCGCCGGGACGGGGCGAAGGCGACGCGCCCGACTACGAGCGAGCGGACGTCGAGGGGAGCCGCGGCGGGCGCGGCCGCGGGCGTCCCGCGCCGGCGCACCCGCAGCCCGACGTCGACGAGATGCCGGCCGGAGACGACGACATCCCATTCTGAGGGAGTCGTCCTCGTTGAGGAGAGGCACTATGTGGAGACGTGTCACACGGACCGCTGCCGCGGGGCTCGGCGCCCTCGCCCTGCTCCTCGCGGGGGCGCTACCAGCCTTCGCACAGGGGACGCTCGAGAAGAT
>DATCKS010000600.1:0-1790 GCA_036562265.1 Thermodesulfobacteriota bacterium
ATCGCCGTCGGCGTGCCGGGGATGGTCAAGGGGACCGACCTCGCGTTGCGGCTGTACGGCCGCAAGCGGCTCGCCGAGGTCCTGAAGCCCGCCATCCGGCTCGCGGACGAAGGCTTCGCCGCCACACCCCGCTACGTCGAGGCGAGTTGCAACAGCCGGGCGCGCAACTACCCCGAGACGGAGGCCTACTTCTGCCCCGGCGGCGTGCCGCGGGTTCAGGTGGGCGAGATCGTCACCAACGAGCCGCTCGCCGAAACCTTCCGGGCGATCGCCAGGGGCGGTCCGGACGCCTTCTACAAGGGCGACATCGCGAAGGGAATCATCGAGGGGCAGAAGCGCTTCCGCGTCGTGAACGGCGAGCCCGGCAAGGGCGGCTCCATGACGCTCGAGGACCTCGCGAACTACGAGGTGAGCGTCCGCGAGCCGTACGAGGCGACCTATCGCGGCTACATCATACGGACGGTGCCGTCACCGTCGTCGGGCGGCCTCACGCTCCTCGAGATGCTCGAGATGATCGAGCGCTTCCCGATGGGGGACGAGCGCGAGGGCTTCGGCTTCGGCTCGCTGCGCGCGGTCAACGTGATGGCCGAGGCGCTCAGGATCGGCTTCGCCGACCGGAGCGTCTGGATGGGGGACGCCGACTTCGCCTACGTCCCGGCGAGGGGGCTGCTCCACCCGGTCTACACCGCCATGCGGGGCGACCTCATCGACCCGGACGGCCGGATCGATCCGGCTCCCGCGCCGGCCGATCCGCGGCCGTTCGACATCGCCGGCTTCCGCGGCGGCACCCGGTTCGCCGTCGCGAACCCGCCCGACGTCCCCGAGCACGGCACCACCCACTTCTCCGTCGTCGACCGGTGGGGGAACGTCGTCTCGTACACCAACACGATCGAGTCGTCGCACGGCATCGGCGTCTTCGCCGGGTACTATCAGCCGGACGGAACGTTCAAGAACTTCGGCTTCCTCCTCAACAACGAACTGACCGACTTCAACACCACGCCGCAGACGCACCCCTTCCTCGGCGGTCCCGGAACCAACGACGTCGCACCGCACAAGCGCCCCCGCAGCAGCATGACGCCGACGATCATCTTCTCGCCCGACGGCGAGCCGCTCGCCGCCCTCGGGTCGCCCGGCGGCACGAGCATCATCGGCGCGGTCTTCAACGTCGTCGTGAACCTCGTCGACCACCGGATGCCGGTGCAGGAAGCGATCGACGCGCCGCGCGTCATCGTCACGAGCCCGACCGGGAGCGTCACGCTCGAGCCGGGCTTCCCGCAGGAGACGATCGACGGGCTGAGGGCGCTCGGGCACACGGTCTCACTCCCCTCGAGCCTCGGCCAGGGCTCGGTCCAGGCGGTCGTCATCGACCCGCGGACCGGCAAGCAGTACGGAGGCGCCGATCCGAGGCGCGAGGGGGCCGTGATCGGCCTGAAGCCCGATGATCGCGGCCATGGCCATGGCCGCGATCGTCACGACGACCGGGACGGTCACCGGAGCCGGGAGGATCGCGGGCCCGGTCGCCGCTGATCGCCGGCGGAAGCAGGCTCGACGTCGATCAGCCGGGCTCCCGGTCCGCCGGGCCGGGGCTTGCGATGCACCTGCGGCAGATGCAGGTGCGACCGCGATGCTCGGCCGGCACGCGGTCCAGGACCTCGCGCGGGATCCGCTCGCCGACGCACCAGCACGGGTCGCCGCGCGAGGCCGCGAGGCCGCACGCGTTGTCCTCGCCGCAGAGGGGGCAGCGCCTCGCCTCGTGGTCCTCAGAAGGCCGCATCGAGCGTCACCTCGCC
>DATCKS010000019.1:0-2132 GCA_036562265.1 Thermodesulfobacteriota bacterium
AAGCGGGACAGCGATGCCGAGAGGTGCTCGGCCAGGGCGTCGCAGATCGTGTCGGGATGGCCGCGGCCCTTGCGCTCGACGACCTCGGTCTCGAGCGCCTCGACGGACGGCGTCCGTGCGACGCCGACGATCAGCTCCATGACCAGCTCCACGACTCGCCCGGAGGGCGTACCGGGCGCTCGGCGCTCGGGTCGGCGTGGCCGGCGGCGAGTGCCGGTCACGCGGGCGACGTCCCGATCGTAGCAGGGCGGGCGGACGACGGTCCCGCGGCAGCCGCGGGCGATCGCCCGTCACGCCACCAGCGCCGCGATCAGGAGGCTCGCCGCCACGTAGACGACGCCGGAGATCAGGTCGGCCTTGCCGACGGTCTGCGAGCAGTGGAGCCGAAGGGTCTCCTGCGAGGGCTCGACCTCCTCCTCCGCACAGCTCGCGGGCAGGCCGAGTTTCGAGAGCGCCTCGCGCTTCAGGTAGAAGCGGTCCGGCCACGCCTCCACGAGCCCGAGCCAGAAGCGCGAGAAGCCGAAGATGGAGAACGCCGGCATGATGCCGGCGACGCACACCCAGATCCAGGAGGCGAGCCCGCCTTCGATCGTGTCGGGGAAGTCCTCGAGGAGCCAGAGCGTCCAGGCGGCGGTGCCGACCGGCAGGAGGTTCAGGCAGGCGACCGCCGCGAGGCTCCGCCTGAGCACGGGGCCCCCTTCCTTGCGGAGCGCCACGGGCCAGTGGAAAGGCCTCCACGGCGTCCAGGCCTTGTCCACCGAGCTCCAGAAGATCGCGAAGAAGACCGTGAACAGCGTCTGGGCGTGATTCATCGGCGCCTCCGTCGCTTGCTCGCCGGGGCGAGCGGCGCTTCCGAGCGCGGCACGATCCAGTCTGCCACGGCTGTGATCGATCGACGCACGCGCCAGGCATTGCGGCGACGGGAAAAGACGCCGGAACGGCGCGCGAGGCGGAGCCGGCCGTGCATCGCGAAGCGACAGGGCACTCGCCGGCTCGCCGACCGCCGTCGAGTCAGAACCGCCGGTGGAGCGTCCGGTCGACGTGCAGGAGGATGGAGCTCACGACCGCGGCGAAGACGACGAGGAGGAACGTCACCGACATGATGACGTCGACGTTGTGCAGGCCGATGGCGTTCATGAGCATGTAGCCGAGCCCGCGCTGGGCGGCGAACATCTCGCCGAGGAGGGTCCCGATCAGGGTGAGGGCGAAGCCGACCCGAAGCCCGGTGAAGATCTCCGGCAGCGCGGCGGGCAGGAGGATCCGCGTCGTGGTCTCGATCGGGCCGAGCCGGAGCACGCGGCCGGTCTTGACGAGGATGGGCCGGATGTTGCGCACGGCGTTGATGGTGAAGAGCGCGATCGGGACGAAGCCGTGGATGGCGCCGAAGGCGATCTTGGCCGGCATGCCGAGACCGAAGGCGAGGAGCACGATCGGGTAGAGCGTCACCTTCGGGATGGAGTAGACGGCGACGAGCATCGGCTCCCCCACGTCACCGGAGAGCCGGTGGAAGCCGAGGAGCAGGCCGATGGCGAGGCCGGACGCCACGGCGATCGCGAGCGCGGCGCCGAAGGCCGTGGCCGACTCCTCGACGTGCGTCCAGAAGGCGTCCTGGGGGACGAGCGAGAGGGTGTACGCGACCGTCTGGGCCGGCGTCCTGAGGGCGACCTCGCCGGCCAAGAGGTAGAGGAGCTGCCAGAGGACGAGGAGCCCCACGATCAGGGCGACCGGCCCCCGCCAGCGCTTCACCACGCCGCTCATCGCAGCCCCCGCCGCGCCAGGAGCGCCCGCTCCCAGGCCGCGAGCAGCATGTTGGCGGTGATCGAGACCACGAGGATCAGGAGGATGAGCGGGTACATCGTCGCGTTGTCGAAGTTCATGTAGGCGAAGGCGATCTCGAAGCCCATGCCCCCCTTCGACATGATGAACTCGGAGCCGACGATGCCGATGAGCGAGTAGGCGATGGCGAGCCGCACGCCCGTCAGCACGTGCGGCACGGCGTACGGCAGCGTGACCTTCGACGCGATCTCGAGCGGCGTCATGCGGTGGATGCGCGCGGTCTTGAGGAGGACGCGCGGCACCCGGTCGAGGCCGTTCAGGGTGTTCACGATGACGGCCACCACGCCGAGCATGAA
>DATCKS010000054.1:0-1543 GCA_036562265.1 Thermodesulfobacteriota bacterium
CGCCACCTCGGCCTCGGCCGGGACCAGCTCGACGACTACCTCCGCTTCGCCCACTTCGAGCGGCTCTACATCGTGCGCCGCTACGGCGCCAAGCTCGCCTACGAGCTCGAGCTGCACGCCGACGGCGGGGCGGCCTCGGCGCCGGGAAGCGAGCGGGGGCGCAGGCTCGCCGAGCGGTACCGCGAGGCGCTCCACCGTGCGGTGGGGGTCGACTACCCGGCCGAGAACTACCTCGCCGACGTCGACCCCGGCTTCTACTCGGCGCGCTACCTGCGGGCGTGGATGTTCGAGGCGCAGCTTCGCGACGTGCTCGAGGAGCGGTTCGACGAGGACTGGTTCCGCAACCCGCGGGCCGGGACCTTCCTCGCGGGGCTCTGGGCGGAGGGGCAGCCGGCCCGGCTCGAGGCGCTCGTCGAGCGGGTGGGGACGGGACCGCTCGACCTCGCCCCGCTCGCTCGCCGGATCGAGCGGGCGCTCGCGTGAGGGGTGCGTCAGGGGAGGACCGCCGCCTCCCCCTCGTGGAGGAGGTGCAGGCGATCGGCATGGGGGCCGCCCGCGAGGCGGTCGCGGAGGGCCTCGATCGGCTCGGTGTAGTGCGAGAAGGTGTGGTGGTGGATCGGCACGACGGCCCGCGGGGCGACGAGGGCGATCAGGCGGGCCGCCTCGGCGGCGTCGAGCGTCCGGCGCCCCTTCGGCTCGCCGGCGCCGGCCGCGCCGACGTGCGGGAGGAGGAGGTCGATCCGGGGCGCCCGCTCGCGGATCACGGCCAGGCCGTCGAACCAGACCGTGTCGCCCGTCCAGTAGATCACGCGGTGCTCGTCGTCCCGCACGTGCTCGATCAGGTAGCCGTTCACGGTCCCGAGTTCGAGGCTCGTGCCGGGGTCCGCCGAGTGCCACGCCGGCAGGGCGAGGATCCGGAGCGAGGCGCCGCCTCGCGCGAGCCCCGTTCGCTCCCACCAGCCGAGCGGCACGACGCCGGTGAAGCCGCGCGCCCTGAGGAACGCGGCCTGGTCGGGCGGCGCCACGACCGGCGTGTCCTTGCGGAGGCGGCCTACGGCCGCCGCGTCGAGGTGGCTCGGGTGGACGTGGGAGAGCAGCACCGCGTCGAGCGGCACGAGGTCGAAGGGGGGCAGGGGGGCCAGGCGGACCAGCGGGGCGAGCGCCTCGCCCTCGCCGAGGACCGGGTCGGTGAGGACGCGGAAGGCGCCGACCTCGAGGAACGCGGTCGCCCCTCCGATCCAGTGGACGCGCATGGCTCGATCTTAGCGTTTCATGGAACAATTGGCGGCGTGGCACGGGGTTCGGGAGGCAGCACGGGGTGAGCGTCTTCGACGGCAAGAGGCTTCCGGTCGAGGTGTTCAAGCTCGACGTCGAGCGGATGCGCGCCGGCTGGTACTCGGACAAGTACTTCTACAACATCGTGAAGATCCTCACGGAGCTGGCGCGCGTCGGCTACCGGTTCGGCGGCCGGTCGCCCGACCTGGCCGGCCGCGACCTCTCGCGCGTCGACGTCGGCAACATCGAGGTCGAGATGCAGTGGTTC
>DATCKS010000104.1:0-14526 GCA_036562265.1 Thermodesulfobacteriota bacterium
CATGTATGGCTCGTGATGATCTCATTCAGCTCGAGGGCGTCGTCACCGAGGTGAAATCGACCAACTACTTCACCGTCAAGACCGACTCCGGACCGGTCGTCACCGCGCAGCTCTCGGGCCGCATGCGGAAGTTCCGGATCCGCGTCGTCCAGGGCGACCGGGTGGTCGTCAGCGTGTCGCCGTACGATCCCACCCACGGCCTCATCACCTACCGACCGAAGTAACCTGACGCTGCTTGCCCCGCACATAGCGGCCGTGTACGCTCGTCATCCATGAGCGACCCGGTCCTCGCCGACCTCGCCCGCCGGGAGACGGAGATGGTCGAGATGCTCGGCCGTCTCGTGTCGATCGACTCGGGCAGCTACGACAAGGCGGGCGTCGACGCCGTCGGCGCCGTCCTGCGCGGCTTCCTCGAGGCCGAGGGGGTCGCCTGCCGCGTCCTCCCCCACCCGACCCTGGGAGACTGCCTGATCGCCACGGTCGGGGCCGGCCGGGACACGGCGCTCCTCATGGGGCACCGCGACACCGTCTTCCCCCGGGGCACAGCCGCGGAGCGCCCCTTCCGCGTGGCCGACGGCGTCGCCACCGGGCCCGGCGTGGCCGACATGAAGGCGGGCCTCGTCATGAACGCGTTCGTGCTGGCCGCCTTCGCGCGAGCCGGCACCCCGATCCCGCTCGTCGGCCTCTTCACCGCCGACGAGGAGATCGGCTCGCCCTCCTCGCGGCCGATCATCGAGGCCGAGGCGCGCCGCGCGAAAGCCGTCTTCAACGCCGAGCCGGGCCGGCCGAGCGGCAACGTGGTCGTCCGCCGGAAGGGGGCGGCCTTCCTCGAGGTCCAGGTGACCGGGCGCGCCGTCCACTCGGGCGTCGAGCCGCAGAACGGCGCGTCGGCCATCGAGGCGCTCGCGCGGAAGATCACCCGCCTCCACGCCCTCACCGACTACGACGCCGGCGTCACGGTGAACGTCGGCCTCGTGCGCGGCGGGACCGCGGTCAACGTGGTGGCGGCCGAGGCGCACGCCGAGGTGGACGTCCGCTACCCGACGCCCGAGGCGATGGCGCGGGTGCTCGACGAGGTGCGCGCCATCGTCGACACGGTGGAGGTGCCGGGGACCGCGGCCCGCCTCGTCGAGCGGGCGACGTTCGTCCCCCTCGTGCCGACCGAAGCCTCGACGCGCCTCTTCGACCTCTACACCCGGTGCGCGGCGGACGTCGGCCTCACCGTGGGCGGCGAGGCGACGGGCGGCTCGGCCGACTCCGGCTTCGCGGCGGCCGTCGGCGCGCCGACGCTCTGCGGGACCGGCCCGGTCGGCGGCAATCCCCACCGCCCCGACGAGTACTGCCGGGTCGACACGCTGGTGCCGCGCGCGCAGGCGCTCGCGCTCACGATCCTGCGCCTGGGCCGCGCCGCCTGAGGGGCCGCGCGGCGCTCACGCGAAGCGCGCGGGCGAGAGCGGGGCCACGTCGAGCGACGTGGGGGCGCCCGCCACGATCTCCGACACCAGCCGGCCGGTGATCGGCCCGAGGGAGACGCCGAGCATCGCGTGCCCGGTGGCGAGGACGACGTTGTCGAGGCCGGGCGGCCGCCCCACGATCGGCAGCCCGTCGGGCGTACAGGGCCTGAGCCCCGCCCACGGCTCGGCCGCGAGCGGGGGCCCGGGGTCGCGCAGGTAGGTCCGCGCGGCCCGCCGGATCGCCTCCACCCGGCGGGGGGAGATCGACAGATCGGTCCCCGCAAGCTCGAGGGTCCCGGCGTAGCGGAGCCGGTCGCCCATCGGCGTGACGGCGACCCTCGCCTCGGCCAGCATGAGCGGTCTCGACGGCCCGCCCGCCGGCCTGGGACCGGTGAGGCTGTAGCCCTTGGCCGCCTCGACCGGGATCCGCACGCCGAGGTCGCGGGCGAAGGCCGGCGCGAAGGCGCCGGTCGCCACCACGACGGCCTCGCACGGCAGGTCCCCCTCCGGGGTGCGCACGGCGGTCACGCGGCGCCCGTTGCGGCGCAGGCCGATCGCCGCGATGCCGGTGCGCACCTCGACGCCGTGCGACCCGGCGGCGAGCCGCGCAAGCCCGGTGACGAAACGATCGGGGACGATCTGCGCGTCCGCGGCGACGTGCAGGCTCCCCACCAGGCCGGGCGCGAGCGCCGGCTCGAACGCCATCGTCTCCTCCGCCCCGAGCAGGCGCGCCTCGATGCCGGCCTCACCGAGCCGGGCCGCCTCTCGCCTCCCCTCCTCGAAGCCGCTCGCCGACCGGTAGACCTCGAGGATCCCCCGCTCCTCGAATCCGAAGTCGAGCCCGGGCGTCATGGCGAGTTCCCGGTAGAGGTCGAGGCTCGCCAGGTGGAGCGCCTTGAGGATCGGCGCGGCGCGCCGCACGTGCGCCTCGGTGCACGACGCCGCGAAGGCGACGAGCCACCGCACGAGCGCGAGGCTCGCCCGCGGCCGGACGTAGAAGGGGCTCTCCGGGTCGAGCATCCACCGGAGTCCCTTCGAGAGCACGCCGGGGGCGGCGAGCGGCACGCTGTGGCTCGGCACCAGGAGCCCGGCGTTGCCCGCGGAGGCGCCCGAGGCGATCGCCGCCCGCTCGAGGAGCGTGACCGGCAGACCTCGCCTCGCGAGGTAGTAGGCCGACGCCACGCCGACGATCCCACCGCCGATCACGACGACCATGCTGGCCTCCTCGAGAGCGGATCGTGTGGTACTTGCTTGAGTGGTCAAGGATGTTCTATTCTGCCCGACATGGCACTCAAGGACACCCCGCAGTACTACCACGAAGTTCTCAAACGCATTCCCCCTCGCGCGCTGCCGGCCTTCGAGGAGCCGGAGATGCAGGAGCGGGTCTGGGGCCGCCGCTGGGGCGTCTACGACGACGTCGGGCCGCTCAAGATCTGCGCCGTGCACCGGCCGGGCGACGAGATTCGGGTCATGACGCAGGACAAGTACGACCCGACGATCGAGGCCCTGATCGACGACGACGCGCAGTGGTACTTCCGATCGGACCGCGCGCCGAACCTCGAGAAGATGCAGGCCGAGCACGACCAGATGACCCGGGCGCTGCGCGAGGAGGGGGTCGAGATCGTCGAGATCGGGGGGTCGCCGACCGACCCGAAGGCGATGTACACGCGCGACAACGCCGTGGCGGTCCAGGGAGGGGCCATCATCGCCCGCATGGGGCCGGTCGGCCGCAACTTCGGCTGCGGGCGGCGCGGCGAGGAGGCTTACGCGGCGCGCGCGATCGCCGCGCTCGGCATGCCGATCCTCCGCACCATCCACGGCACCGGCCTCTTCGAGGGCGGCAGCTTCTGCTTCCTCAACGAGCGAAACGCCGCCATCGGCCTCTCGTTCCGCCAGAACGAGGAGGCGGCGCGCCAGATCGAGGAGGTGCTGGCGGTGCAGGGGGTGAAGCTCCACCGGGTGCCGCTCACCGGCCACAGCCTCCACATCGACAGCGCCATCGTCATGGTGGCCAAGGACCTGGCCCTCGTGAACGTGTCGCGCCTCCCCTACTGGTTCCTCGACACGTTGAAGGACCTCGGGATCCACACGGTGGAGGCGCACTGGGCCGACAACCCGCGCGTCGTCAACTGCCTCGCCGTGCGTCCGGGGCGTGTCCTGCTCGCCATCAACAACGGCGACGGCACCGCCGAACGGCTCGTCAAGCTCGGCGTCGAGGTGATCCCCATCGACTACGCCGAATGTCAGATGAACGGCGGCGGGATCCACTGCTCCACGCTGCCGCTCTTGCGCGAACGCGCCTGAACCCGGGAGGAAGGATCATGCTGTCTCGCATCGCGACGTTCACCGCCGCGCTGCTGCTGCTGGCCGTCGCCAGCGCGTCCCATGCAGCCACGCCGCCCGACACGCTCGTCATCGGCTACAACCGGGCGGCCAACAACCTGCTACCGGGCCAGAACCCGGGGTTGCCCAACATCTGGGCCAACATGCTGATCTACGACTGCCTCGTCATCCACGACGGGGAGGGGAAGATTCACCCGGGTCTCGCCGAGCGGTGGGAGCTGGCGAAGGACGGCGTCACCTGGACCTTCCACCTCCGCAAGGACGTGACCTTCCACTCGGGGCGGAAGTTCACGGCGAAGGACGTGAAGGCCCACTTCGACATGTGGAAGACGCTGCCGACGGCGAGCAAGATCGCGGCGCTCGACCGGACGGAGATCGTCGACGACTACACGGTCCGCTTCGTCCTCAAGTACCCGACGCTGGTCTTCCTCAACATGATCAGCCAGACGGAGTGGTCGTACTGCGGCATCCCCGACTCCGAGCAGGTGGCCAAGTACGGCAAGGACTACGGCGTGGTGCCGGAGTCGGTCTCCGGGACCGGCCCGTTCAAGCTCGTCCGGTGGATCCGCGAGGACCGGCTGGAGTTCGAGCGTAACCCGGCCTACACGTGGGGCCCGGCGTTCTACAAGAACCGCGGGCCGGCCCACATCCAGAAGGTCGTCATCCGCTCGATCGCCGACGCCGCCGCGCGCACGGCCGCGCTCGAGCGGGGCGAGATCGACATGGACATCAGCCTCTCGGAGTTCGACGCCAAGCGGCTGTCGGCCATGAAGGGGCTCTCGGTCATCGTCAAGCCGAAGAACACGACCCACAACCTCGGCTTCAACCACGACAAGCCGCTCTGGAAGGACGTGCGCGTCCGCCAGGCGCTGATGTACGCGATCGACCAGAAGCCGATCGTCGAGGCGGTCTTCGCGGGCTACGCCCAGCCGGCGATCGGGCTCTTCGCGCCGTCGGTCGAGGGGTCCGCCCCCGACGACGCGGTGCGCGCCGTCTTCCCCGGCTACAACCCCGAGAAGGCGAAGGCCCTCCTCGACGAGGCGGGCTGGAAGCCGGGGCCCGACGGCATCCGCGTGAAGGACGGGCAGCGGCTCGCGTTCAACGTCTTCGTCTACAGCGAGCCGCAGGCGAACACCCTCACCGTGATCCAGGAGCAGTGGCGCGCGATCGGCGCCGAGGCGACGATCCGGCAGATGGAGTACGCCGCCTGGATCGAGGCGACCAAGAAGGGTGAGCACGACATCCGCTACGTCGACGGTACGCACAGCACGGCCGACATCGCGTACTGGTACACCTGCGCGGCGCGTCCGCACCCGAACAACATCTTCTGGTGCGACCCGACGACGGAGAAGCTCTACGAGATCACGCAGAAGACCACCGATCCGGCCGCGCGGGTCAAGGCCTTCCAGGACCTCGAGCTCGACCTCATCAAGCGCGCGGTCCTGATCCCGATGCCCCACACCGCCTGGGTCGTGGGCGTCTGGGACAGCGTGAAGGACCTCGAGCTGCACCCGATCCACGGGTACTACAAGCTCCTGGACGCGAGGAAGGCGCGCTGATCCCGTACGTCCTCAGGCGGCTCACCGCCGCCTGCTTCATCCTGGTCGGGGTCTCCCTGCTGGTGTTCGTCGCCGTGCGGCTCATCCCGGGAGACCCCGCCGCCGTCCTGGCCGGCGCCGACACCACGTCCGAGCAGATCGAGCAGATCCGGCGCGATCTGGGCCTCGATCGTCCGATCTGGGTCCAGTACGTGCGGTACGTGCGCCGGGCGCTGGAAGGGGACCTCGGGCGGTCGATCCACAGCCGGCAGCCGGTCGCCCAGGAGATCCTCGGCCGCTTCCCGGCCACGCTCGAACTGACGCTGGCGAGCCTCCTCATCGCGTCGATCGTCGGGATCGCCATCGGGGTGCTCTCGGCCGTGCGGCAGTACAGTCTCCTCGACCACATCACGATGGTCGGCGCGCTTGCCGGCATCTCCATGCCGGTCTTCCTGATCGGCATCCTCCTGGTCTGGTTCTTCTCGCTCTACCTGGGCTGGCTGCCGACCGGCGGCCGGCCCGAGTGCTGGGCCTGCGCCGATCGCGTGATCCACCTGATCCTCCCCACCCTGACGCTGGCCGGGATCTCGGTCGGCATGATCGCGCGCCTCACGCGCGCGACCATGCTCGAGGTCATCCGCGAGGACTTCAACCGGACCGCCCGCGCCAAGGGGCTCAGCGAGCGGGCGGTGATCTGGCGGCACGCCCTCAGGAACGCCCTCATCCCGGTCGTGACCTTCCTCGGGCTCCAGTTCGGCGTCCTCCTCGGCGGCGCCGTGGTGACCGAGACGATCTTCTCCTGGCCCGGGATGGGCCGGCTCGTCGTCGAGGCCATCGGCTCGCGCGACTACCCGGTCATCCAGGGGACGGTCCTCTTCATGGCGATCCTGTTCGTCCTCATCAACCTCGCCGTGGACCTCCTCTACGGGGTCCTCGACCCGCGCGTGAGGACCGCACGATGAGCCCCGCACTGCGCCGATTCAGCCGGCACCGCCTCGCCGTCGCGGGCCTCGTCTGCCTCGTGCTCATCGTGACCGCATCGGTGGCGGCGCCGCTCCTCACCCCCTACACGCCGACCCAGCAGTCCTTCACGCGGCGCCTGCAGGGCCCGTCGGCCCAGCACCTCCTGGGGACCGATCAGTTCGGCCGCGACATCTACACGCGCATCCTCTACGGCGGCCGGCTCTCGGTCCTCTTCGGCGTCGCGGCGGTCGCCATCGGGCTCGCCGCCGGCGGCAGCCTGGGCCTTGCGGCCGGCTACTTCCGGCGGGTGGACGGTCCGGCCATGCGGGCGATGGACGTCCTCCTGTCGTTCCCGGCGGTGCTCCTGGCGATCATCGTCGTGGCGATCCTCGGACCCGGCTTCGGCACGGTCATGCTCGCGGTCGGCATCCGGCAGATCCCCGCGTACGCCCGCATGGTCCGGGGGGCGGTCCTCGTCGTGAAGGCGCTCCCCTACACCGAGGCCGCGATGGCCCTCGGATCGACCCACTGGCGGACGATCCGCTCGACCATCGTCCCGAACTGCGTCGCGCCGGTCCTCGTCTTCTCGACCTTGCAGATCGCCAACGCGATCCTGCTCGCGTCGATCCTCTCCTTCCTCGGCCTCGGGGTCCAACCGCCCGCGGCCGAATGGGGGATCATGGTGAACCAGGGTCGCGCGTTCCTGCGCGACGCCCCGCACGTCGCCATCGTCCCCGGCCTCGCGATCTTCCTCGTCGTCATGAGCTTCAACATGATCGGCGACGGGCTGCGCGACAGCCTCGACGTGCGGCTCAGGGACGGGAGCCACTCGTGAAGCGACGCATCGTGGAGGAGGTGGACCGGCGGCGGGACGAGTTCGTCGCGCTCCTGTCCCGCGTGGTCCAGTTCAACACCGACAACCCGCCGTCGGACACGCGGGCGCTCGCCGCCTTCATCGCGGACTGGCTCCGGGCACGCGGCATCGCCGCCGAGGTCGTCATGCCGTACGAGCCGTACGCGAACGTCGTCGCGGCGCTCGGGCCCAAGGGGGCGACGCCCCACCTCACGCTGAACGGCCACCTCGACCAGTTCCCGGCCGACGAGCCGAGCCTCTGGCGCGACGGTCCCTACTCCGGGGTCGTCCGCGACGGCAAGATCTACGGCCGCGGCGTCTCCGACATGAAGGGCGGCACCACCGCCTCGCTCATCGCCTTCGCGCTCATGAAGGAACTCGAGGTGCCGCTCCGGGGTCGGCTGAGCTTCACCGCCGTCGCCGACGAGGAGAGCGGCGGCGAGTACGGCACGCGCTGGATCCTCGCGCACCACCAGGAGTACGTCGGCCAGGCGTGCCTGAACGGCGAGCCCTACGCGCCCGACGTGGTCGGCATCGGCGAGCGCGGCACGTACCGGGTCATCCTCCGCGCCGAGGGCGAGCCGATGCACGGCTCCCTCTCGTCGGGCGACAACTGCATCATGCGCATGGCCGAGGCCCTCCTCGCCCTTCGCCCGCTCGTCCACGAGAAGTCCGACATCCCGCGGGAACTCGAGGCGATCGTCGAGCGGCAGCGGTCCTACACGCGCAGCCCCCAGGACGCCGGCAAGGGGTACCTCCTCGACCACCCCTCCTACAACGTCGGCGTCATCCGCGGCGGCACGAAGCTGAACGTCGTGCCCCGCTTCTGCGAGGCGGAGGTCGACATCCGGCTGCCGGTCGGTTTCTCCGTCGCCCGCATGGACAGCCTGGTCAAACGGCTCCTGCGCGAGGCCGGCCGGTCGGACGTCACCGTGACGCCGGCGCGCGAGACGGCCGGCCGCGCCCCGGATCGCCCCTCCGCGGAGCGCACCGGGGAGCCGACCTGGACGAGTCCCGACGAGCGGCTCGTCCAGATCGTCAGGGCCAACGCCGCGGCGCAGATCGGGAAGGAGCCCATCTACTACCTCGGCCTCGGCGCCACCGACGGGCGGCTCTTCCGCGCCCACGGGGTGCCGACCGTCATCTACGGACCCCGCCCCTTCAACATGGGCGGCATCGACGAGCACATCGCCGTCGACGACTTCCTCACCGTCGTCAAGGTGCACGCCTTGACGATCGTGGACTACCTCGGACTCGCGTAACGGAGACCCTCATGGCCATCAAGGACCAGATCCTCGCCCGCGTCGACCCCGACGAGGTCATCCAGCTCGCCAAGGACCTCGTCAAGATCCCGAGCTTCACCACCGAGGAGACCGAGTGCGCCCGGTTCCTCCACGACCTCTTCCGCAAGGAGGGTTTCGAGTCCGAGCTGCAGGAGGTGGACCCCGGCCGCTTCCAGACCGTGGCCCGGCTGCGCGGTACCGGCGGCGGCAAGAGCCTCATGCTGAACGGCCACATCGACATCGACCCGATGGGGGCCGGCTGGCGGCGCGACCCCTTCACCGCCACCATCGAGGGCGACCGGATCTACGGCGCGGGGATCTTCAACATGAAGGGGGGCGTGGCCTCGATGGTCATCGCCGCGCTCGCCGCGAAGCGGAGCGGCGTCCGGCTCCGGGGCGACGTCGTAGTCGCCTGCGTGGCCGGCGAGCTGCAGGGCGGCGTCGGGACGGTGCACCTCCTCGAGCGGGGGATCCGCACCGACTACGCCATCGTCCCCGAGCCGTACGACACGAAGAACATCATCACGAAGCACACCGGCGTGATGCAGATCCTCGTGCACGTGATCGGCCGCTCGGCGCACATCTCGCGCAAGGAGCAGGGGATCAACGCCATCGTCAAGATGGCGAAGGTCGTCGAGGCGCTCGAGAACGCGAAGCTCCGCCACACGCACGACCCCGACCTCCCGGGCCTGCCGCGCCACCAGGTCGGCACCATCATCGGCGGCCGCGGCTACACGCCGGGTGGGCATTCGTACCGCGGCGTCGAGACGCGAGGCGCCAACATCGTCCCCGACGTCTGCACGATCTGGATCGACGTGCGCTTCAACCAGAGCATGACCCCCGAGAGCATCCTCGAGGACATCACCGCGGTGCTCGAGCAGACGAAGCGGAACGACCCCGACTTCCAGTACGAGATCGAGTTCCCGCCGGTCCCCGAGCGCAAGGCGAACCGCATCGTCATGCCGCCCATGTCGGTGCCGGTCACGGCGCACATCGTCCAGACGTTGAAGAAGAACGTCACCGCCATCATCGGCGAGGAGCCGAACGTCGGGGCGGTCGCGCCCTTCAGCTACGCCGGCAACGACACCGCGCACCTCTACAACGCCGGCATCGAGTGCTGCCTCTACGGGCCGGTGGCCGGCTACACCACGGAGTTCCCCGACCGCTGGACCTCCGTGAAGCAGATGCAGGACTGCGCGAAGGCGCTCGCCGCGACCATCGCCGACATCTGCGCCTGATGGTGATCCGCTGCGGCACGCTGATCGACGGCGTCTCCGCCGCGCCGCGGCGGGACGCGACGATCGGCGTGCGGGAGGGCAGGATCGTGGAGGCGGAGGGGCGGGTGGACCTCGACCTCTCCGCGTACACGGTCCTGCCCGGCTTCGTCGACGCGCACGACCACCTCGGCTTCGGCGTGGGCGAGGCCAAGACGGCGCTCGCGGACGAGTCGCCGGTCTGGGTCATGGCCAAGGCCGCCGCCGTCCTGCGCGGCGCCCTCGAGGCCGGCGTCACGACGCTCAGAACCCTCGGCGACCGCGACCAGGTCGACCTCCTCGCCCGACGGGCGATCGACCAGGGGCTCCTGCCCGGCCCCCGGCTCCTCGTGGCCGGCGTGCCGATGACCCGGCCGTCCGGCGGGATGTTCTGGTACCCGCCGGCCCTGGCCGACGGCCCCGACGGCGTGCGGGCGCACGTCCGCCGCGAGGTCGCCGCCGGCGTCGACTGGCTCAAGATGTTCGCCACCGGCCCGGCCGGCACGCCCACCTCGGCCACCGCGACGCCGCTCTTCACCCGCGAGGCGATCCTCGCCGCCGGCGACGAGGTGCGCCGCGCCGGCAAGCGACTCGCCGTGCACGCCCACGACCCGACCGCCGTCCGCTGGGCCGTCGAGGCGGGGGCGCACACGATCGAGCACGGCGTCCACCTCGACGCCCCGACCCTCGACCTCATGGCCGAACGCGGCGTGAGCCTCGTCGTCACCGCCAGCTACTACGAGGTGGCGGCGCGCCACCCCGCCTACCCTCCCGAGGTGCAGGCGCGCTTCCGGACCGCCCTCGAGGTCGCCCGGCAGGGGCTCGCCCTCGCGCGGCGCGCCGGGGTGAACCTGGCCGTCGGCACCGACGAGAACCACGGCCGCATCGACATGGAGGTGGCGATCCTCCGCTCGGGCGGCTACACGCCCATGGAGTCGCTGCGCGCCGCGACCCTCGGCGGCGCCATCGCCTGCGGCGTCGACCGGGAGGTGGGGAGCCTCGAGCCGGGCAAGGCGGCCGACCTCGTGGCCGTCGACGGCGACCCCCTGGCGGACGTGTCGGCCATCCGCCGCGTCGTCCTCGTCATGAAGGGGGGGAAGATCGTGGTGGACAGGCGGCCCCGCGCGGGTCAGGACCTGACGGCAGTCGAGGAAACGGGGCCACAGCCCTGATTCTACACGGATCGCGCGATCTTATTTGCAGAAGTACCCACTTTGTGGGATATTATGAGAACGATGCGGACTTCGGAAGTCCCCATTGAGTGGGCAGTCATGCAAACGTCGCGCGATACCCGACCTTCGTCGCTTTCGGATTTCGTCGACGCCCTACAGGCTACCGGTCGCTATACCTTCACGCATGCGGAGGCAGTAGCCGCGCTCGGCCGCTCGGACAAGGCGGTACGGAGCGCTCTGGGGCGACTCGCGGCCAAGCAGCGGATTGTCAGTCCCCGCCGGGGCTTCCATGTCATCGTCCCCCTCGAGTACCGTTCGGCAGGTGGGCCGCCACCGTCGTGGTTCATTGACGCCCTCATGGACTTCATCGGGCGACCGTACTACGTCGGCCTCCTGACCGCCGCCATGATCCATGGTGCGGCTCACCAGTCTCCTCAAGAGTTCCAGGTCATCACGAGCGGTCCGCTACGGACGGCCAGAGCGGGCCGAGCCCGAATCCGCTTTCTGACGAAGCGACGCGTCGAGCGGACGCCAACCATGCGGGTCTCGACCCCCGCTGGAAGCATGCGAGTCTCGACCAGAGAGGCAACCGCCCTCGACCTCGTCCGGTACGCACCGAGCATCGGATCCCTGGATACCGTAGCAACCGTGCTGGTCGAGCTCGCCAATCGCCTCGATGGATCGCTGCTGGTCGAGGCCGCGCAGGCAGACCAGGAACTCGCCACGGTTCAACGGCTCGGCTATCTGCTCGAACGTGTCGGCGGCGGAAGCGTCACAGGTCCTCTCGCCGAGTGGCTGGCGGCACAACGACCCCGTCCGACTCGGCTCCGACCGGACCGGCCTCTGGGGGCCGCTCGGAAGGATGAACGGTGGGCGTTGTACGTCAATGAAACGGTGGAGCCGGACCTGTGATCCCTCGGGCGTTCATTACTCAATGGCGGGCGTCGGCGCCGTGGCCAGAGGACGCGCAGGTAGAGCAGGACCTCGTCATCTCCAGAGCCCTTGTCGAGATCTTCTCGGACCCCGTTCTCTCCGTAGCACTCGCCTTCCGAGGCGGGACCGCTCTCCACAAGCTGTTCCTGGCCCCGCCCGCCCGCTACTCGGAGGATATCGACCTTGTCCAGGTGGTTGCAGGCCCGGCTGGACCGATCCTGGACGCGGTTCGCAAGCTTCTTGACCCCTGGCTCAAGGAGCCGAGGGTCGATCGAACCCCGCACTCTGTCAGGCTCACGTACCGGTTTCCGTCCGAGGTCCCTCCCGTCGTACAACTGCGCCTCAAGGTCGAGATCAACACCCGGGAGCACTTCTCGGTCCTCGGCTTCGAGCGCAAGCGCTTCGCTGTCGAGAACGGTTGGTTCTCCGGACGCGCGGAGGTGCAGACCTACAGATTGGAGGAGTTGCTCGGTACGAAGCTTCGGGCGCTGCACGAGAGAAAAAAAGGGCGCGATCTGTTCGACCTGTCCATGGCTCTCACGAAACACGCACCAGACCCCAGCGACATCGTCGAGTGCTTTCGGAGGTACCTCGAGCAAGAGGGTAAACACGTCTCGCGTGCGGAGTTCGAGAGGTCGTTCGCGGCAAAGCTCGGGGATCCCGCATTTCACACGGACGTTCGTTCACTACTCGCTCCCGGATCTCCGTACGATCCGAACGGTGCTGCACGAACCGTGTACGAGACGCTTGTAGCCCGGATCCCCGGCGAGCCTTGGAAGAAGAGCCCGTTCGGACTCTAGGATACGAGCCTCCGGCGTTCGGCGAACCACCTGTCTATCGCGCATCGGCTCGCCTCACCATAATACCGGCTTGACGCCGAGCTACACTTCGAGGATCATCGAACCATGTCTCCCAACGCCGACGTCGCCCGCTACGCGGCCATGTTCGCGGCCCTGGGTCACGCGGCGCGCCTCGAGATCGTCCGCCTCCTGCTCGCGGCCCATCCGGTCGGGATGGTGGCCGGCGAGATCCAGCAGGAACTCGGCATCCCCGCCTCCACCCTCTCGCACCACCTCGACGCGCTGAGGCAGGTCGGCCTGGTCGAGCAGCGGCGCGAGGGGAAGTACCAGCGCTACCTCGCGGCGGCGGACGGGCTCGCGGCACTCTTGCGGTTCCTCTACGCCGAGTGCTGCACCCGAAGCCAGGTGGTGTCGCTCTCGGCGCTGCGGCGCACGTCGTCGTGAGGATCTACTACGGCTGGCGTCTGGTCGTGACGCTCGGCGTCACGGAGACGATCTCCTGGGGGATCCTCTACTACAGCATCACGGTCTTCCTCGCCCCGATGGAGGCCGAACTCGGCTGGTCGCGGGCGGCGACCTCGGGCGCCTTCTCGGTGGCGCTCCTCGTCTCGGCCGTGACGGCCCTGCCGGTCGGCCGCTGGCTCGACCGCCACGGCGGGCGAGCCCTGATGACCGTCGGCTCCCTCGCCGCCGCCCTCCTCGTCGTGGCCTGGGCGCTCGTCGAGCGGCTCGCGACGTTCTACGCCGTCTGGATCGCGATCGGGGCGGTCATGGCCACGCTCCTCTACGACCCGGCCTTCACCATCGTGACGCGCTGGTTCGAGCGCGACCGGGCCCGTGCGCTCACGGCGGTCACGCTCATGGCCGGCTTCGCGAGCACCGTCTTCATCCCGCTGGCCGGCTGGCTGGTCGAGCAGGTCGGCTGGCGGCAGGCGCTCCTCGTCCTGGCCGCCCTGCAGCTCGCGACGGCCCTTCCCCATGCCGTCGTGCTGCGGCGCGCGCCCGAGGACCTCGGCGTCGGCCCGGACGGCGACCCGCTGCCGGCCGGCGCCCTGGCCGCGCGGCCGGCGTCGAGGCCCGGCATGTCGCTCGGCACGGCCCTCAGGGACCCGACGTTCCGCTGGCTCACGGCCGGCTTCGCCCTCACCGCCTTCGCGCAGGTGGGCGCCTCGGTCCACCTTGTTCCCTACTTCCTCGGCCGCGGCTACGACCCGAACGTCGCGGCCACGGCGGCCGGGCTCATCGGCGCGGTGCAGGTCGCCGCGCGGCTCGTCTTCGCGCGGCTCGAGCGGCGCGTCACGCGCCGCACCCTGGGAATCGTCGTCTACCTCCTCCCGGCCGCGGCGCTGGCGCTGGTGCTCGCCGTGCCGGGCGTGACCGGCATCACGCTGTTCGTCGTCGTCTTCGGCGCCGGCCGGGGGCTCACGACGCTCGCCCGCGCCCTGCTCGTGGCGGACGTCTACGGGGCGTCCCGCTACGGGAGCGCCAGCGGCGCGATCGCCCTCTTCGCGACGACGGCGCAGGCGGCGGCGCCGGCGGTGGTGGGTGCGGCCTACGACCTCGCAGGCGGCTACGACCCGGTCTTCTGGGCGCTGGCGGCGCTCTCGCTCCTGGCGGCCGCCGCCGTGGGGCGCGTCGCCGGGGCTACGCGCCCGCGCGGCGGATGAGGATCTGGCCGCCCGACTCGACGATCTCGTACCGCTCCCCCGGCGTCACCCGCCGCATGTCGCGCCGCAGCCGCACGGTCAGGCCGCGCCGTTCCCAGTCGTCGGCGTGGGCCCTGAAGTGGGCGACGGCCCAGCGCACGGGCGTCGCAAGCTCGACCGGCGTCCGCTCGGCCCCGAGGTAGGCCAGCGGAACGATCCGCCGGAAGCCGAGCAGCTCGTGGTCGAGCTGGAGGTACTCGATCCCCACCTCCCCCTCGGCGTTCGGCC
>DATCKS010000071.1:0-27412 GCA_036562265.1 Thermodesulfobacteriota bacterium
CCGTGAACCGGGCCAACCCGGTACCCGCCCTCGGGACCATCGAGGCGACGAACCCCTGCGGCGAGGTGCCGCTCCTGCCCTACGAGAGCTGCGTCCTCGGCTCGGTCAACCTCGCCAACATGGTCAGAACGGTCGGCGACCGGGCCGAGGTCGACTGGGCGCGGCTCGGGCGGACCGTCCGCACCGGCATCCGGTTCCTCGACGACGTCGTCGAGGTGAACCGCGAGCCGCTTCCCGAGATCGCGGCCGCGACCCGCCGCACGCGCAAGGTCGGGCTCGGCGTCATGGGGTTCGCCGAGTGCCTGATCGCGCTCGGCGTGCCGTACGGCTCCGACGAGTCGGTCGCGTGGGCCGATCGGATCATGACGTTCGTGGCGGAGGAAGCGCGGCAGGCGTCGCGCGACCTGGCCGAGGAGCGGGGCTCGTTCCCGGCCTGGGGCGAGAGCGTGTTCGCCGGCCGGGGGGAGCCGATCCGCAACGCCACGCGGCTGTCGATCGCGCCGACCGGCACGATCGGGATCATCGCCGGGACGAGCGGCGGGATCGAGCCGCTCTTCGCGCTCGCCTACCGGCGCGAGCACACCCTGGGGGGCGAGCCGTTCGTCGAGGTGAACCCCCTCTTCGTCCGCCATGCGCGCCGCCACCTGCGAGACGCCGACCGGGTGATCGACGAGGTCGTCGCGCGCGGAAGCCTCAAGGGGGTGTCGGGGGTTCCCGACACGGTGCGCCGGCTCTTCGTGACGGCGACCGAGGTGTCGCCGCGCGACCACCTCAGGGTCCAGGCGGCGTTCCAGGCCCACGTCGACAACGCCGTGTCGAAGACGATCAACCTCCCCGAGCACGCCACGCCGGCGGACGTCGGCGACGCCTACCTCATGGCGCACCGGATGGGGCTCAAGGGGGTCACCGTCTTCAGATCGGGGTCGAAGGGGCGCCAGGTGCTGACGCTCGGCGCCGGCGAGCGGGCGGAGAGCCGCGAGTACTTCGCGAGCTGCGATCCCGACGCCTGCCGGATGTGAAGGAAGGCGTGCCGAGCGAGGAGGAGGAAGAGGACCATGGACGGACGAGGCGGATGGGAGACGCGCCGGACGTTCCGCGACCGCGCCGAGGCGGGCGAGGCGCTCGCGGCTCGCCTGGCCGGCACGGTGCCCGAGGGGTGCGTCGTGGCCGCGATCCCGAGGGGCGGGGTCGCGGTGGCGCTCCCGGTCGCGCGGCGGCTCGGGGCGCCCTTGACGGTCGCCTACGCGCGGAAGCTGTCGGCGCCGTTCGCGGCCGAGCTGGCGTTCGGCGCGGTCGACGAGGACGGCGAGGTAGTCACGACACCGGAAACCGTCGAGGCGCTCGGCCTCGCCCCCCAGGACGTCATGGAGGCGAAGCAGCGGGTCCGCGGCGAGATCCAGCGGCGGATGGCGCGCTACCGCGTCCCGCCGCTCGCGACGTACCTGCCGGCGCCCGTCGTGCTCGTGGACGACGGCCTCGCGACCGGTCTCACCATGGAAGCAGCGGTCCGCTACGCCCGCCGCCACGGTGCGACCGAGGTGATCGTCGCCGTCCCCTGCGCGTCGGTGGAGGCGGCGAGGCGCTTCGGCCGCGAGGCCGACCGCTTCGTCGGCCTCGTGGTCGACGAGGACTTCGTGGCGGTGGGGCAGTACTACGACGACTTCTCGCCGGTCACCGACGACGAGGTCGTGGCGATGCTCGAGGAGGCCAGGCGGGCGCGGATCGGCGGGGGGGTCGGCGGCGACCGCCTGCTGACCTTCCGGAACCCGCGCGGCCTCGAGCTGGCCGGCGAGCTGCTCCTGCCGTCCGGCGCCGGCCCCTTCCCGACCGTCGTCTTCGCACACGGGTGGCGGAGCGGCAAGGAGAGCCCGCGAAACCGCGCGGCCGCCGAGGCGCTCAGGGCGGCGGGGTTCGCCGCGTGCCTGTTCGACTTCACCGGGCACGGCGAGAGCGAGGGGACGCTCGAGGAGAGCACCGTCGAGCGGCAGGTGGAGGACCTCGGCGCGGCGATCGACGCCGTCCTCGCCGAGGGGGCCACCGACGAGACGCGCATCGGCGTCGCCGGCGCCAGCTCGGGGGGCGCCGTGGCGCTCCTGCGGGCCTCGATCGATTCCCGCATCCGCGCGCTCGTGCTCCGGTCGGCCAACCCCGCGGGGGCGGAGGACGCCGCCTGGCGCGTCCGGGTCCCCACGCTCCTCGTCGTCGGCGAGCACGACACGCCGACGCTGGCGGCCAACCAGGCGCTCGCGGCCCGCCTGGCCGGTCCGCACCGCCTCGAGGTGGTGCCGGGGGGCGACCACCTCTTCGAGGACCCGACCGCCCTTGGGCGGGCCGTCGAGGCGACGGTGGCGTGGTTCTCGGAGCACCTGGCGCCCGCAGCCGAGGGCCGGCGCCGCCACGGCGCCGCGTGACCGCCGGCCTCGCGATCGAGAGGAGACGACATGGACGTCGAGATCGAGAACCAGTGCCGCGGCATCCCCGTGCAGGCGAGCTGGCGGAAGCTCATCGACGCGCGGGTGCGCGAACTCGAGACGCGCTACCCGCGCATGGTCCGCCTCCACGTGACGCTCAAGCACGACCGGCACCACCGGCAGGGGGCCGACGAGGTCGCGCTCCTCGCCCTGATGCCGGGGCGGACGCTGCGCGTGAACAAGGTGGGGGAACGGATGACCGACGCCCTGCACGCCGCCTTCGAGGTGCTCGAGCGCGAACTCGCGGAGTACGCCGAGCGGCTCAGGGGCTTCGGCAAGCCGCCGGGCCCGAGGCCGCAGGGGATCATCCACAAGCTCTTCCCCGAGCGCGGCTACGGCTTCGTGCTGCTCCCGGCGGGCGAGGAGGTCTACTTCCACCGCAACGCGCTGCACGACCTCGAGTTCGAGACGCTCTCGACGGGGCAGGCGGTGGAGGTCGAGGTGGAGGAGGGGCGTGAGGGGCCGCAGGCCTCGCGCGTCTTCCCGGTCGGCGAGAGGTGGACGGCATGACGACGCCATTCGTCCAGCAGATCATCGACGCGACGGGTCCGGTCCCGCCCGAGGTCGTCGAGCGGGCCACGGCGGCGGTCTTCCACACGCTGCGCGACCAGCTCACGCCCGAGGAGGCCGACCGGATCGCGGCGCAGCTTCCCGGCGAGCTGAAGGCGATGTGGCGCGCCGGGGAGCGGCCCGACCGGACGCCCGAGAAGCTGCACCTCGAGGAGTTCCTCGAGCGGATCGAGCGACGCGCCGGTCTCGGGTCGCCGCGCGAGGCGCGCTGGATGGCGCTGATGGTCTTCGGCGCGCTCAAGGACCGGATCTCCGACGGCGAGGCGAACGACATCCTGGCCGAACTCCCCCCGGACCTCGAGGAACTCTGGGAGGAGGCGTAACGGCGCCATGGCAACTCTTGCACTGGCCGGCGACGTCATGCTCGGACGGGGCGTGAACGAGGCGCTCCGGACGATGACGCCCGAGGAGCCGTGGGGCGACGTCCTGCCGCTCCTCGAGGAGGCCGACGCGCGCGTCGTGAACCTCGAGTGCGCGATCACGACCCACCGGATCCCCTGGGCGCGGACGCCCAAGGTCTTTCACTTCCGGGCCGACCCCTCGGCCGTCGCCGTCCTCGCCGCCGCCCGCATCGACGCCGTGAGCCTCGCGAACAACCACACGCTCGACTTCGAGGAGGCGGGGCTCCTCGACACGCTCGCCCACCTCGACGCGGCCGGCATCCGCCACGCCGGGGCGGGGAGGGACCTCGCGGCGGCGAGGGAGCCGGCCCTCTTCGACGCCGGCGACACGCGGATCGCGCTCGTGGCCGCGACCGACAACGAGCCGGACTTCGCGGCCGGCCCCGACTCGCCCGGCACGAACTACGTCCCGGTCTCGCTCGACCCGATCGTCCTCGAAAGCGTCGAGGTGATGATCGGCGCGGCGCGCGACGCCGGGGCCCGGATCGTCGTCTTCTCGAACCACTGGGGGCCGAACATGGTCGAGCGGCCGAGCGACCGCTTCCGCGCCTTCGCCCAGGCGGTGATCGACAGGGGCGCCGACGCCTACTACGGCCACAGCGCGCACCTCGTCCAGGGCATCGAGGTCTACCGCGGCCGGCCGATCCTCTACGACACCGGCGACTTCCTCGACGACTACGCCGTCGACCCCGTGCTGCGCAACGACCGGTCGTGTCTCTTCCGGCTCGCGATCGAGGGGGACGACGTCGTCGGGCTCGACGTCGTCCCGGTCAGCCTCTCGTACGCGCGCGTGGGGATCGCGACCGGCGACGAGCGCGAGGCCATCCTCGAGCGCGTCGCCCGCCTGTCGGCCGAGTTCGGGACGACCTTCGAACGCCGCAACGGGCGGCTCACTCTCCCCCTGGGCTCCTGAATGGGGTCAGGCCTTTCCGTTTTCCAGGGGGTCAGGCCTTTCCATTTTCCTGGGGGCGCCGGACTGGCGCGGAGAACGTCGGGGCCGTCACCGGCCCCTTAGCGCCCGCGCCTCGTCGGGGGTGAGCCTGGGGACGAGACGCCAGGGCGTGCGCGCGAACTCGTCGCGCCGCTTGACGAGGAGCCACTCCTTCCCGGTCCGCCCGCCGGCCATGCGGGCGAGCGCGAACCCTCCGCGCAGCGTCCGGCCGTGGAGGACCAGGGCGAGCGCGCCGCGCTCGAGCGCCGGCCCGGGGTCGCCGCCGTCGGCGGTCTCGTACGTGCCCTCGTCCCAGATCACGACCGGACCGGCGCCGTAGCTCCCCTCGGGGAGGACCCCCTCGAAGTCGGCGTAGTCGAGCGGATGGTCGGGCACCTCGATGGCGAGGCGACGGTCCCGCGGATCCATCGACGGGCCCCTCGGCACGGCCCACGACTTGAGGACGCCGCCCACCTCGAGTCGGAAGTCGAAGTGGAGCCGGGAGGCGTGGTGCTCGTGGACGACGAAGCGGCGGCGTGTGCGGCGGCGGCCCGGCATGCGCGTCGTCGTGCGCTCAGCGCGGCCGCGCGACGCGCAGGACGAGGCAGGCGTCGAACCGCTCGTCGGGGAAGGGGAGGGGCGGCGGCCCGTCGAACGGGGTCGCCGACCCGCCCCGGACGGCCCGCGACGCGGCCGCGGCGTCGAGACGGCTGCGCGGTCCCAGGACCAGCAGGCGCTCGCCGGGCGCCGCCTGGAGCCACGGCTGGAGGTCCGCGAAGCCGCGGAACGGGGCGGCGCGCCGTGCGGCGGCCGTCCTCATCGTGGGAGGGCTCCGCGCACCGTCATCACCGGGCAGGGGGCGGTGCGGATCACACGGTTCGCGACGCTCCCGAGGAGGAGCTGTCCGACCCGGCCGCGGCCGTGCGTCCCCATGACGATCAGGTCGGCGCGCCAGGCCTCGGCGGCCGCCACGATCTCGCGAGCGACGCTGCCGACGGCGACGTGCCCGCGTCCCCTGACCCCGGCGTCCACGAGGCCGGCCACGCGCGGCCGCAACTGCTCGTCCGCCCACCGCGCCTGCGCCGCGTGGATCCGGTCGACCTGGACGCCGCCGAGGTCGTCGGCGAAGAGCGGCGGCTCGGAGATCACGTGGAGGACCACCACGTCTCCGTCGAGCGCCAGGGCGAGACGCGCGGCCGCCTCGAGGGCGGCGTCCGCGGTGTCGGAGAAGTCGGTCGGGACGAGGAGCCGCATGGGGCTTCACGCGCGTCGGCCGGACGACGGGTCCGGCCCGCTCGGGTCGAGGCCCTCGCGCCGGCGTACGGCCGCGACGGCCGCGCGCTGCCGTTCGGCGAGCCTGGGCGACAGCGAGACCGGATAGCGGACGTCGGCGTCGTCGAGCGCCCGAAGCCGCTCGGGCAGCGCCGCGATCTCGGCCCGGTGCCGGGCGCGGATCTCGTCGAGCCCGGGGCGGACGAGGATCTCGCCGTTCGCCATGACGCGCTCGAGCAGCGGCTCGAAGTCGTCACCGGGCGGCGGCTCGTCGGCCGCCGCGATCCGGTCCTCGACGAAGCGGCCGGCCGCGTCGCGGCGCCGCCACACCTGCTTGGCCCCGCCGAGCGTGACCTTGCCGGCGCTGAGCTTGAGGCGAGGCGTCCCGTCGTACGCCACGAGCTTGTACGCCATGTCGAGCATCGGGGCGTCGGCGGAGGTCCCGAGCCGCGTGCCGACGCCGTACGAGTCGATCGGGGCGCCGGCGCGCGTGAGGGCCGCGATCTCGTACTCGTCGAGGCCGCCGCTGGCGACGATCCGGACGTCGGTAAGACCCGCCTCGTCGAGGATCGCGCGCACGGCACGGCTGTCGGCCAGGAGGTCGCCGCTGTCGATCCGCACGGCGGCGAGCCGGCCGCCCGTGGCGGCAAGCTCCCGCGCGACGGCCGCCGCGCGGCGGGCCCCCTGCCGCGTGTCGTAGGTGTCGATGAGGAGCGTCGCCGGACCGGGGAAGGTCGCCGCGAAGGCGCGGAAGGCGGCGACCTCGTCGGCGCACGCCTGGACGAACGAGTGGGCGACCGTCCCCATCACCGGGATGCCGTACCGCGCGCCGGCGAGGACGTGGCTCGTCCCGGCGAAGCCGGCGAGGTAGGCCGCACGGGCCACGGCGAGGCCGGCCTCGATCCCGGGCGTGCGCCTGAGCCCGAAGTCGAACAGGAGGGCGCCGCCGGCCGCCTCGACGCAGCGCGCCGCCTTCGTCGCGACGAGCGTCGCGTGGTGCATCGCGTTGACGACGAACGTCTCGGCGAGCTGCGCCTCGATGAGCGGGGCCTCCACCTCCAGGATCGGCTCGTCGGGGAAGACGACCCGCCCCTCCGGCACGGCGCGCACGTCGCCGGTGAACCGGAACGCGACGAGACGGTCGACGAACTCGGCGCGGATCGGCAGGGTGCGCAGGTAGCGGAGGTCGTCCTCCTCGAACCTGAGCGAGGCGAGCCGGTCGAGCGCCTCGGCGAGGCCGGCCACGACGAGGAACCGCCGCGAGGGGGGGAGCCGCCGGACGAACAGGTCGAAGACCGCCGGCCGGTCCATGCCGAGCGCCGCGTAGCTCGCCCCCATGGTGAGCTGGTAGAGGTCGGTCGCGAGGGCGAGCCCGTCGGGATGGATCGGCCGGGCGGCCGGCGGCTGCGACTGCACGGTTACTCCGCCGCGGCCGGCCGCGGCTTCGCCTCGGGTTCCTCGATCTCGGTGAGGGTCGCCTCCGCGAGCAGGAGCACGCCCGCCACCGACACCGCGTTCTCGAGCGCCACGCGGACGACCTTGACCGGATCGATGATCCCGGCCTCGACGAGATCGCCGTAGACCCCCCGGGCGGCGTCGAAGCCGATGGGGCCGTCCGCCTGGCGGACGCGGTCGACCACGACGCCGGGATCCACGCCGGAGTTGAGGGCGATCTGGCGCAGCGGCGTCTCGAGCGCGCGCGCGAGGACGAGCATCCCGGTGCGCTCGTCGCCGTCGGCCCGCGCGGCCTCGCGCTCGATCGCATCGACCGCCCGGACCAGCGCCACCCCGCCGCCCGGGACGATCCCCTCGGCCACCGCGGCGCGCGTGGCGCTGATGGCGTCCTCGAAGGCCTCCTTGCGGTTCTTCATCTCGGCCTCCGAGGGGGCGCCCACCCGGATGACCGCCACGCCGCCCGCGAGCTTGGCCAGGCGCTCCTCGAGTTTCTCGCGGTCGTAGTCGCTCGTCGCCTCCTGGATCTGGCGCCGAAGGTCGCGGCAGCGCGCCTCGATGGCCCGGCGGTCGCCGCCGCCGCCGACGATCGTCGTGGCGTCGCGGCCGACCACGACGCGCCGGGCCGAGCCGAGGTCGGTGAGGGTGAGGTTGGCCAGCTTGACGCCGAGTTCGCTCGAGGCGAGGTGCGCGCCGGTCAGGATCTCGATGTCCTGGAGCATCGCCTTGCGCCGGTCGCCGAAGCCGGGGGCCTTGACCGCGGCGCAGTGGAGGACGCCGCGCAGCTTGTTGACCACGAGCGCCGCCAGCGCCTCGCCCTCGACCTCCTCGGCCACGACGAGCAGCGCGCGGCCGGCCTTGGCCACCTGCTCGAGGATCGGCAGGAGGTCCTCCAGGTTGCCGATCCGCTGATCGGCGAGGAGGATCAAGGGGTCGTCGAGCACCGCTTCCATCTTCTCGGCGTCGGTGACGAAGTAGGGCGAGAGGTAGCCCCGGTCGAAGCGGAGCCCCTGGACGACGTCGAGCGTCGTCTCGGTTCCCTTGGCCTCTTCCACCGAGACGACCCCCTCCGCGCCGACCCGCTCCATCGCCTCGGCCACGAGTTCGCCCATGACCGCGTCGTTGTGGGCCGACACGGTGGCGATCTGGGCCTTCTCCTTGCGGCTCGCCACCGGCCGGGCGAGCGTCTTGATCGACCCCACCGCGACCGCGAGGGCGCGGTCGAGTCCCCGCTTGAGTTCGATGGCGTTGGCGCCGGCGACGACGTTGCGCAGGCCGTCGGCGAAGATCCCGTGGGCAAGCAGGGTCGAGGTCGTCGTGCCGTCGCCGACCACCTCGCCGGTCTTGACGGCCGCCTCGCGGATCATCTGCGCCCCGAGGTTCTCCTCCGGGTCCTTGAGGGTCACCTGCCTGGCGATCGTCACGCCGTCGTTGCAGACGATCGGGCTCCCCCACTTCCGGCCGATCAGCACCGACTTGGAGCGGGGGCCGAGCGTGACGCGAAGGGCGTCGGCAAGGGCGGTGGCGCCCGCGAGGATCCTGGCGCGGGCCTGGTCGCGCAGGCGGAGCTGTGTGTACGTCATGCCGGCGGGGAATGCAATCCGGAGGCCAGCGGGTCCGGGCGGAGACGTGGGGAGGCCGGCTGGTCCCCGACTTGCAACACCGCCCTGCAACACGGCGGCGCGGGCGGGAGATGCCCGCCCGGCCTCACGCCGGCGACGCGCACGGCCGCGCGCCGGCCGGCGGTGTTGCGACATCGCGGTCCCATCGGGGCGCGCACGCCCCGCGCCGGCGCGGCGGCGAGCCCACGGGACGCGACAGGAGGGCGGCATGCGGGTGACGCTTTCGGTCATCAAGGCGGACGTGGGGTCGATCGGAGGGCACACGCGGCCCTCCGCGGGGATGATGGAAACCGTGCGCGCGCGGCTCGGAGAGGCCAGGGAGGGGGGCCTCGTCCTCGACGGCCTCGTCACGCATACCGGCGACGACATCGCGATCATCATGAGCCACACGCAGGGCCCCGGGGCTCGGGCGATCCACGGCTTCGCCTGGAACGCGTTCCTCGCGGCAACGGAGGTGGCCAGGCAAGGGGGGCTCTACGGGGCGGGGCAGGACCTGCTGGTCGACGCGCCGTCGGGGAACGTGCGCGGCGCCGGCCCGGCCGTCGCCGAGATCGAGTTCGAACGGGACCCGGCGAGCCCCGAGCGGCCGGCCGAGGCGTTCCTCGTCTTCGCCGGCGACAAGTGCTCGCCGGGCGCCTACAACTACCCCCTCTACTCGGTCTTCTGCGACCCGATGCACAACGGCGGCCTGCTCCTGAGCCCCAAACTCCACAAGGGCTTCACGTTCACCATCATCGACATGGACCACAGGGGGGCCGACCGCCTGATCCGGTTGCCGGTGCCGGAACGGGTCTGGGACGTGGCCGCGCTCCTGCAGAACCCGGATCGGTTCGCCGTGGAGGCGATCCACTCCCGCCACAAGCCGGACGAGCAGGTCGTCGCGGTGTCGGCCACCCGCCTGCACAACATCGCGGGGAAGTACACCGGCAAGGACGACCCGGTCGCCATCGTCCGGACGCAGGGGATCTTCCCGGCGCCCGAGGAGGTGATCCACCCGTACGCGCTCGGGCACTTCGTCACCGGCGACACGCGCGGCTCGCACGTCATGCCGCTCATGCCGGTGGCGATCGACACGGCGGTGGCCGGCGCCTACTGCCTGCCGATCGTCTCGTGCCTCGCCTTCTCGATGGACCCCGAGGGCCGCTTCTCGGCCGACGCGGTCGACATGTTCGGCAACGTGGCCTGGGACGCGACGCGCGCGAAGGTCCAGGCGAAGGCCGACGAGTGGCGCAGGCAGGGCTTCGTGGGGCCGACGATGGCCTCGCACGCGGAACTCGCCTACACCGGCATCGTCGACACGCTCGCGGCGCTCGATCGCGAGTTCGTCATCCGGGAGGAGGGCTAGGCGCGTGCCGTCCGGGAGCCCCTGGCGCCCGACTTGCAACGCGGTCAGGATGGACCCCTCGATTCGGAGGATGCCATGAGCGACGCGAAGCGACCCGGCCCCATCCTCGTTCCCCTCGACCTGAGCGACCTCGGCAGCGCGGGGCTCGAGGTCGCCGGCCTGCTCGCGCGGGTGACGGGTGCGCCGATCCGGCTGCTCCACGTCGCCCCGCCCCCGCGCGTGGTCGTCGGCGACGGGACGGTGGTCGCCTACGCCGATCAGGAGGCCGAGCGCCTCCGGGGCGAGGCCGAGGACCGCCTCGAGGAGATGGCCGCCCCCCTCGCCGGGCTCGCCGTGGAGCGGGCGGTCCGGTTCGGCGACCCGGCCCAGGAGATCATGGCCGAGGCCGAGGCGTGCGGGGCGAGCTTCGTGGTCATGTCCACGCACGGCCGCGGGGGGCTTGCCCGCCTGGCCATGGGGAGCGTGGCCGAGGCGGTGGCGCGCAAGGCGCCCTGCCCGGTGGTGACGGTGAGCCCGCGCGCCGGACGCCGGTTCGCGGTCGCGGGGGCGGCCGAGGGGGCAGAGCCGGCCGCGACCACCGGCGAGGCCGGAGCCGCCGCCGGTCCGGCGGCGCCGGAGCGGCGCTGCCTCGCGTGCGGGCAGCCGTCGCGGGCCGCGTTCTGCCAGGCCTGCGAGGCGCGCATCCGCGGCGAGGCGATCGAGTACAAGCGGGGCGAGGAGCGGGCCGGCCGCACCGGGCGGGCGGGGTAGGTCGCGATGGGACACTTCCGCTTCGTCGATCAGGGGGCGCTCGCCGACGCCGCGATCGAGGTCACCGGCCAGGACCTGGACGACCTCTTCGCGACCGCGGCGCGCGCCCTCGCCGTCCTGATGGTCGACACGCGCACGCTGCCGCTCGACGTCGAGCGCACGGTGTCCCTGTCGGCCTCGCGCGAGGACCTGCTACTCTACGATTGGCTCTCCGAGCTGATCCTCCGCAAGGACCGGGACCAGGAGGTCTTCCCGGACGTGGAGGTGCGCGTCTCGGGCAACGGCGACGTGAGGCTCGCCGCGCGCCTGCGCGGCGGCTCGCTCGCGTCGCCTCGCACCGCCCGCCGGCGCGACCCCAAGGCGGTGACGTTTCACCAGTTCACGCTCGAGCGCGGCGATCGCGGCTGGCGGGCGTCCTTCGTCGTCGACATCTGACTTGAGGTGACAACCATGCTGACGCGACTCGACGAGTTCGTCTGGGAGATCCCGGCGTCGACGCGGCCGGGCATGCGAGTGCCCGGGCGGATCTTCGCCTCGCCCGCGCTGCTCGACCAGATGGACGAGGGGGTCTTCGAGCAGCTCTCCAACGTCGCCTGCCTGCCGGGGATCGTCCGGGCGGCCCTCTGCATGCCGGACGGCCACCGGGGGTACGGCTTCCCGATCGGCGGCGTCGCCGCCTTCCGCGCGGACACGGGCGTGATCTCGCCGGGCGGCATCGGCTTCGACATCAACTGCGGGATGCGGCTCATGCGGACGTCGCTCACCGAGGCCGACGTCCGTCCGCGGCTCAGGGAGCTCGTGGAAGCGCTGTTCGCGGAGGTCCCCTCGGGGACCGGCGCGAAGGGGTTCGTGGAGGTCTCGGCCGGCGAGCTGCCCGCGGTCATGCGCGAGGGGGCGCGCTGGGCGGTGGCGCGCGGGCTCGGCTGGCCGGAGGACCTCGAGCGGACCGAGGGCGGCGGCTGCCTGCCGGGGGCCGATCCGGCCGCCATCAGCGAGCGCGCCGTCGAGCGGGGCCGTCACCAGCTCGGCACGCTCGGGTCGGGCAACCACTACCTCGAGATCCAGGTGGTCCCTCCCGGAGGGCTCCACGATCCGCGCCTCGCCGCGGCGTTCGGGATCGAGCGCGAGGGCCAGGTGGTCGTCATGTTCCACTGCGGGTCGCGCGGCTTCGGCCATCAGGTCGGCACCGACTACCTCAGGCGCTTCGACGAGGCGATGCCGCGCTACGGCATCCGGGTGCCTGATCGCGAGCTGGCCTGCGCGCCGTTCCGATCACCGGAAGGCCAGGACTACTTCGGCGCGATGAACGCCGCGGCCAACGTGGCCTTCGCCAACCGCCAGGTGATCACGCACCGCGTCAGGGAGGTGATGGCGTCGGTCTTCGGCACCGACGCGAGGTCGCTCGGCCTCGAGGTCGTCTACGACGTCTCGCACAACACCGCGAAGCTCGAGCGCTACGAGATCGACGGCGAGGAGGTCGAGCTGGTCGTCCACCGCAAGGGCGCGACCCGCGCGTTCGGTCCCGGGGCGCCCGACCTGCCGGCCGCGTACGCGGCCACGGGCCAGCCGGTGATCATCGGCGGCTCCATGGAGACCGGCTCGGCGCTGCTCGTCGGCACCGAGCGCGCGATGCGCGAGACCTTCGGCTCGACCGCCCACGGCGCCGGGCGGACGATGTCGCGGCACGCGGCCAAGGCGCGCGTGAAGCCGCGCGCGCTCCTGAAGGCGATGGAGGCGCGGGGCGTCATCGTCCGCGCGGCCTCGTTCAGCGGTCTCGCGGAGGAGGCCGGCTTCGCGTACAAGGACCTCGGGGAGGTCGTGGAGGTGCTGCACCGCCTCGACATCTCGCGCAAGGTCGCCTCGTTCGTGCCGATCGGGAACATCAAGGGGTAAGAGGGGGCGTCGTCGATGAAGATCCTCTTCGCGACCGACTTCTCCGAGGGGGCCGCCGCGGCGCGGCGCGAGGTGATCCGCCTGGCGAGGCTCCTCGGCGCCGAGGTCGTCGTCGTCCACGTCCTCCTCGACGAGCCGGACTACTTCGACCGGCGGATCGACATGGTGACCCGGCCGCCGGACGCCACCCACCGGGAACTCGCCCAGGCGAAGCTCGACTCGGAGCTGCGCCTCGTCCAGGGGGCCGCCGGGACGGCGGCGCGAGGCCTCCTCAGGCGCGGCTCGCCGGCGGAGGAGATCGTCCGCGCCGCGGCCGACGAGCAGGCGGACCTCGTCGTCATGGGCACCCACGGCGCCGGCTTCGCCGGGCTGATCGTCATCGGGAGCGTCACCGCGAAGGTGATCCGCACGGCGCCCTGCCCGGTGATGACGGTCCGCACGCCCGACGCGCCGGACCGCCAGACGGCGGCCGGACCGGGCGAGGCCGGCACGGGCGACCCGGCGTGACGCGCGAGGCCGCCACCCCCCTCACCGCCGGGCGGTAACCCGCCCTCCCTCCTCGACGCGATCGCCGGGATAGAGGATCACCGTCTCCCCCTCCTCGAGGCCGGAGAGGACCTCGGCGGCGCGCTCCGCCCGCTGGCCGACCTGCACGGCCCTGCGGCGCGCGCGGCCGTTCTCCACGACGTACGCGGCCCAGCCCTCCTCGTCGCGGAAGAGGGCCGCGACCGGGACCTGCAGGACGTCCGGCCGCGCCCAGACGACGATGCGGACGTCGACCCGGTAGCCGTCGCCGAGCGCCGCCCGGTCTTCCGCCGGCCCGGCGAAGTCGAGGATCACGTTGACGCGCTGCTCCTCCACGCCGAGCGCCGAGACCTTCGTGAAGCCCGACGGCTCGACGAGCCGCACCCGGGCCGGAAGGGGCTTGCCGCCCCAGCCCTCGAGCCGCGCCTCGGCGCCCGGCTCGACCGCCACCGCGTCGGTCGAGAGGAGGTCGACGACGACCTCGAGGTCGCCCGGGTCGCCGACCTCGACCAGCGGGGTCCCGGCCGGAACGACGGCGGCGCTCTCCTGCACGACCCGCAGGACCCGGCCCGCCACCGGCGACCGCACCTCCACCCGAGCGGTGGTCGTGCTCGCACGAGGGGACGGGCCCGAGCCGACGCCCATGAGGGTGGCGCGCTCCCGCTCGAGGTCGAAGCGGGCGCTCCTGGCCTCCGACCTCGCCGCCTCGAGTTCCCGCGCGCGGCTCGCCGCCAAGGCCTCCGCCGCGTCGAGTTCGGCTTCGGGGATGAGCCCCTCGGCCGCGAGCCGCCGCCGCCGCGAGAGCTCCCGCTCCGCGAGCCTGAGGGCGGTCTCCGCTCTCGCGACCTGCGCCTCGGCCCGATCGAGCAGCGCCTCGGCCGATCGGACGCGCGCGACCTGCTCCTCGCGGCTGCGGACGTCGAGGAGCGGGGGCACGGCCGGCTCGACGACGGCCAGCGGTTGGCCGCGTTCGACCGGGTCGCCCGGGTCGAGCGTGATGCGCGGAACGAGGCCGGCGACCGGCGCGGACACGACGTAGCGATCGCGCACGCGGGTCTCCCCCTCGCCGGCGACGGTCACCTCGAGCGGGCCGCGCGTCACGACGCCGGTTTCCACGACGACCGGGCGCGGCCGGAACGCCCAGGCGAGGAGGGCGAGGACGAACGCGCCGGCGATCCAGGCAGCGATCCGCATGGGAAGGCGCATGCGTCCTCCTACTCCCGGGTCTTCAGCACGGCGACCAGGTCGAGCCGGTCGAGGCGGCGCCGCACGAGGAGGCCCGACAGGGCGGCGGTCGCCACGACGAAGAGGACCGACGTCGCGTAGGTGGCCGGCCGGATCGTGACCGGCAGCCGGGCCAGGTCCGAGTGCGCCGCGTGGAAGACGAGCAGGGTGAGGCCGTAGCCGAGCGCGAGGCCGAGCGGGATCGCCAGCGCGGTCAGCACGGCCAGCTCGCCGAGGAGGATGAACGAGATCTCCCCGCGGGTGAGACCGATCACCCGCAGCGTCGCCAGCTCCCGGCTCCGCTCGGCGAGGCTCACGCGCGCGGCATTGTAGACGACGCCGACGGCGATGATCCCGGCGAAGGCGGCCTCGATCACCTGGAGGACCCGGATGGTTTCCGTGACCGTCCTGCGGAAGCTCGCGATCGACTCCACGCGGGCCGACACCCCGGCGACCCCCGGCGTCTCCTTGAGCCGGCGGTAGAGCGCCGGCCGTGCCCGCTCGTCGACGGCGAGGAACGCGCCCGAGACGAGCCCCGGCTCCGGGATGAGGCGGTCGAGGGCCCGGGCCTCCATGTAGGCCGACATCCCCACCAGGTCGTCGACGAGGGCCGAGACCGCGACCTCGCGGACGTGGCGGCGCCCCTCCTGCGCCTCCACGGTGACGAGGTCGCCGGGACCGACGCCGAGCCGCTCTGCCAGGGTGCTTCCGAGGAGGAGGCCCGCCGCGGGGAGCGGGACGACCCGGCCTTTGGCATCGACGACGCGGCGCAGCGTCGCGCCGGACGGCAGTCCCGTCACCGCGCCGCGGTAGCTCCGCGGTCCGGCCCTGAGCGTGGCCGGCACCGTGCGAAAGGTCTCGGCGTGGAGCACCCCCGGCAGCCGTGCGACCTCGTAGCGGACGCGCGGCGGCATCCCCTCGCGGAAGGTGATCGTGACGTCGTCGCGCTGGGCGAGGCCGAACTGCGTGTCGAGGAGGGCCTCGGCCGCGTCGCCCATGGCGCGGCCGACGACCACGATCGCCAGCGCGAGGGCGATGCCGAGGGCCGAGAGGCCGGCGCGCAGCGGCCGGCGCTCGAGGTGCCTGAGGATCATCCGCGCAGGCTGGGAGAGGAGCCGGCCCAGGCCGAGCCGGTCGACGAGGAGCGGCCGGTACCGGGCGGGCGCCGCGGGCTGCATCGCCTCCGCCGGCGGCAGGGCGGCGACCCGGCGCACGGCGCCGAGGCTCCCCGCGAGCCCCGCCGCGGCACTGACCAGCGCGCCGGCGAGGACGGCGCCGGGGGAGAGGTGGTAGACGAGCGCCGGGAACCGGAAGTAGCGCTCGTAGTAGGCCGTGAGCGACTGGCCGAGCCAGGCGCCCACCACCGTGCCGAGGAGGGCGCCCGCGCCGACGATGACCAGGGCGAAGGCGAGGTAGTGGCGCGTCACCGCGCCGTCGGTGTAGCCGAACGCCTTGAGGAGGGCGATCTGCGACCGCTCCGTGGCGACGACCCTCGCGAGGACGATGTTCAGGAGGAAGGCCGCGACGGCGAGGAAGACGATCGGGATCGCGAGCCCCTGCGTCCTGAGTTGCTCGAGTTCCTGCGCGAGGATGTGGGCCGAGGGCTGGCGGTCGCGGCCGACGGCGCCGCGCCCCCCGTAGGGGGCGAGGATGCGGTCCACCTCGGCGATCACGTCGGGCTCCGAGGCCCCCGGGGCGAGGGCGACCACGACGTCGTTGAAGGCGCCGTCCATGTCGAGCGCCGCCTCGAGGGCGCGCCGCGGCATCCAGAGGACGCCGAAGCGCCGGTCGTCCGGCAAGAGGTCTCCGGGACCCGCCTGGAAGACGTACTCGGGGGAGAGGACGATCCCGGTGAGCGCGAGGCGCTGCCAGCGGCCGTTGATCACGGCGGCCACGCTGTCGCCGGGCGCGAGCCGGTTGGCCTCGGCGAACGCCTCGCTCACGGCCGCCTCCGGCGCGTCGGGGCGCGGCAGCCGGCCGCGCCGCAGGTGGAGGCGGTTCAGCACCTGTTCGCCGGTGTCGGGGATCGAGACGAGCCGGCCGCGGACCGGCTCGGGGACGCCCGCCACGTCGAGGACGACGGCGGCGACCACCCGCGTCTCGACGGCGGCGACGCCGGGTATGCGCGCGATCTCCGCGGCGCGCGTCTCGGGGGCCCGGGTGAGTGCGGCGAAGACGTCGGCGAAGCGGGACCGCTCGTAGTACTCCGCAGCCGACCGCCGCAGCGAGTCGTACGTGCTCGTCGACGCGACGAACGCCGAGGTCCCGCCGGCAACGACGAGGGCGATCGCGAGCGCCTGGCCGCGCATGCGGGCGAGGTCGCGCAGGAGCTTGCGGTGGAGGGCCCGCACGGCCGGTCACCAGACCAGGTCACGCGGCGACGCCTTCACGGCGTTGCGCCGGTCGCCGGTGATCCTGCCGTCGGCCATCGTCACCACGCGATCGGCCATGGCGGCGATCGCCGCGTTGTGGGTGATGATGGCGGTCGTCGTGCCGAGTTCCCGGTTGACCCGCTCGATCGCCTCGAGGACGACGATCCCGGTGGCGATGTCGAGGGCGCCGGTCGGCTCGTCGCAGAGGAGCACGTCCGGCCGCTTGGCGATGGCGCGGGCGATCGCCACCCGCTGCTGCTCGCCGCCGGAGAGCTGCGAGGGGAAGTGGTCGAGGCGCGCCCCGAGCCCCACCAGCTCGAGCGCGGCGTCGGGAGGGATCGGATCGGCCGCGATCTCGGTGACCAGCGCCACGTTCTCCCGCGCGGTCAGGCTCGGGATCAGGTTGTAGAACTGGAAGACGAAGCCGACGTGCTCGCGCCGGTAGCGGGTCAGTTCGCGATCGTCGGCGGTCGTGAGGTCGTGGTCCCGGTACCGCACGAGCCCCGACGTCGGCCGATCGAGCCCCCCGAGGATGTTGAGGAGCGTCGACTTGCCGCTGCCCGAGGGCCCCAGGATGACGAGCAGCTCTCCCTGGTACAGGTCGAGGTCCACGCCGCGCAGGGCGTGGACCTCGACGTCGCCCATCCGGTACCGCTTGGTCACGCCGCGGGCGACGAAGACCGGCGTCGCCGGCTCGCCGGCCCGGGCGACCTGCGCCGTCATGCGGTCACGAGCGCGTCCGGCTCGCGCGGCGCGGCTTCTCGCCGGGCCTCACGAGGTCCGAGACCGACAGCACGCCGATCGGCTTCTCGCCGCCCCCCTCGGGCCGCGTCACGACGAGCCGGTGGACCTCGGCCTCCCGCATGAGCCGCGCCGCCTCGTGGAGCGGCGTGTCGGCCCGCACCGAGATCACCGGCTCGCTCATGATGGCGCCCACCACCAGGCCCCGCCACGGCTCGGCGTCGGGTTTCGCGCCCATGACGTCGACCAGGTCGGTTCGGGACACGACCCCCACCGCCCGGCCGTCGTCGTCGACCACCACGAGGGCGCTGATGTCGCGCCCCGCCATGACGGCGGCCGCCTCGTCGGCCGGCGTGTCGCGCCGGCAGACGAAGACCCCTCGCTGCATCCGATCCTCCACCGTCTCGGCTCGCATGGCACCTCCGCGGGTGTCGCCCGGCAACCGCCGGGCTCACCAGTCGGCCATGCATCTCCGGTACCAGCCCCGCCGGCCCTCGCCGGCGCTGGTAAGGGGCTTGCATGGCCACCGGCAGGAGGTTCGACCATGCGGATCCTGCACCCGACCGATTTCTCCCAGGGGGCCGATCGGGCCCGCGCGCTGGCGGTGGCCATGGCCAGGAGGCTGTCGGCGGAACTCGTGCTGCTGCACGTCATCGGGCCGATGGTGACGCTGTCGGACGACTACCGCACCACGGCAAGCCTCGAACGGGTCCGCCAGGCGCGCCAGGCGTGGGCCGAGGCCGAAATGGAGCGGCGGGTCCTCGAGGTGCGCGCCGCCGGCGTGCCGGTGCGGGGGCTCGTGCGGGTGGGGGAGCCGTCCGAGGAGATCGTCCGGGCGGCCGCCGACGAGGGGGCCGACCTCATCGTCATGGGGACCGCGGGGCTCGGTGCGGTGGGCCGGTTCCTCGTCGGCAGCATCGCCGATCGGGTGATCCGCCGGGCCCACTGCCCCGTCGTCACCACCCGCGCGGACTCCCGCACGGGCATCACCGCCTGAGGGAGGCGCCCGGCCGAGTGTGGAATCGCCGCCCGGCCGGGACACGGATGCCCCAGGTCCACGTCGCCGTCCCGGCGGCGCCGCGTGCAAACGACCCCGCGGGGATGCGGGGCCGGGGAGCCGGGGATGGCCCCGCGCTTGCAAAAGCGCTTCGGCGGAGGGACTCGTCATGACCATCCTGCACCCGACAGACTTCTCGTCCTGCGCGAGCCAGGCCGAGGCCCGCGCCGTGGCGCTCGCCCGCGCGTTCGGGGCGGAACTCGTCCTCCTCTACGTCCTCGTCGAGGCCGTGCTCTTCGGCGAGGGGTTCGTCGGCATGGCGGAGGTCGAGCGGATCTACGAGTCCCAGAAGCGGTGGGCCGAGAAGGCCCTGGCCGAGCGGGTCGCGGCGCTCGAGGCCCAGGGCGTCAAGGCGAGGAGCCTCCTCGTCGTCGGCATCCCCGCCGACGAGATCGTCAAGGCGGCCGAGCGGGAGCGGGCCGACCTGATCGTGCTCGGCACCCACGGCCGCGGTCCGGTCGGCCGGTTCTTCCTCGGCAGCGTCGCCGACCGCGTGGTGCGGACGGCGCCGTGTCCGGTCGTGACCGTGCGCGAGGGTGCGGACGCGACCCGGTAGTTCCGCCGCGGAGCCGTCATGCCCATGCGAATCCTCGTGCCGCTCGAGCGGCGCTTCGGCGTGGACACCGCGCTACCCGTCGCGTGCGATCTCGCGCGCGCCCGCGGGGCCATCGTTCGCCTCCTCCACGTGGCCCGGCCGGACCCGCCCCGCGACCGCTCCGGACGACCGTTCGCCGGGGTCGCCGCCGACCCCGCCGACGTGCGCCGCGAGGCGCTGGCGTTCCTCGACATGACCGCCGCCGCGGCGCTCCCCGGCGTCGCGACGGAGACCTCGGTCCGCTTCGGCGATCCGGCCGAGGAGATCCTCGCCGAGGCGCAGGACGTCGGCGCCGACCTCATCGTCATGGCCACCCGGTCCCGCCCCGCCGTCGAGCGGGTCCTCGTCGGCAGCGCTGCCGAGGAGGTCTTCAGGCGGAGCGATCGCACGGTCATCCTCGTCCGCGGTACCTGACGGGCGGGCGGCGCCCGTGCGAGCGCCGGCCCTTCCGGCTACCATTAGAAGACAAAGTCAGGTCCCTGAGACGTACGAGGGGGGGATGACCGAGAAGGGACGGGTCCTCGTCATCGACGACGAGGCGGACATGGTCGTGAACTGTCAGCGGCTCCTCGAGCGGGGCGGCATCACCTGCCTCACCGCCACCGACGCCGAGATGGGCTTGAAGCTCCTCGAGGACGAGCGGCCCGACGTGGTGCTGACCGACCTCAGGATGCCGAAGGTGGACGGTCTCGGCGTGCTCGCGCGGGCCCGGGAGCTGGACCCGGAGGCGGTGGTGCTCGTCATCACCGCGCACGCCACCGTGGAGTCGGCCGTCGCGGCCGTGAAGGCGGGCGCGTGGGACTACATCGCCAAGCCGTTCGGCGTCGACGAGCTGCGCCTGGCGGTCGACCGGGCGCTGCGCCAGAGGCGCCTCGTCGTGGAGAACCGGCGGCTCAGGGACCAGCTCCAGAGCGCGTTCTCGGTGGACGGGCTGGCCGGCAAGAGCACCGCGATCGTCCAGGTCCTCGAGCTGGTCCGCAAGGCCGCCCGCTCCGAGGCCAACATCCTCATCCAGGGCGAGTCGGGGACCGGCAAGGAGCTGATCGCCCGGGCGATCCACGCCAACAGCCCGAGGTCGGCGCACGCGTTCGTGCCGGTCGACTGCGCGTCGCTCCCCGAGAACCTCCTCGAGAGCGAGCTGTTCGGGCACGAGCGGGGCGCCTTCACCGGCGCGGTCCGGTCGAAGCCGGGGCTCTTCGAGACGGCCAGCGGCGGCACCCTCTTCCTCGACGAGATCGGCGAGATCCCCCTGGGGCTCCAGGCCAAGCTCCTGCGGGCCATCCAGGAGCGGCAGGTGCGCCGGGTCGGCGGCACGCGGATGATCGACGTGGACGTCCGGGTCGTCTCGGCCACCAACCGCGACCTCCAGGCGGAGGTGGCGGCGGGCCGGTTCCGCGAGGACCTCTTCTACCGGATCAACGTCATCCCGATCCCGCTGCCGCCGCTCAGGGAGCGCAAGGGGGACGTGGCGCTCCTGGCGTACCACTTCCTCAAGCGGTACGCCCAGGGGCGCGAGCGGCCGCTCGAGGGGATCGCCCCGGAGGCGCTCGAGCTGCTCGAGCGCCACACCTGGCCCGGCAACGTCCGGGAGCTGCAGAACGTCATCGAGCGGGCCTGCGCGCTGGCCGAGGGGCCGCTCGTCACGCCGCGCGACCTCCCCGAGACGCTCCGGGCGTCGCGGCAGGTCCGCACGCCGGCCGACGCCGTCCCCGCGGTCGACCGGCCCCTCAAGGCGGCCAAGGCCGAGTGGATCAGGACGTTCGAGCAGGCCTACCTCGTGGAGCTCCTCAAGCAGCACGGCGGCAACATCTCCCAGGCGGCCAGGACCGCGGGGATCGATCGCAAGACGATCCACCGGCTGATGACGAAGTACCGCATCACGCTGCAATGAGCCGCAGGGCCGGTTACGCGCTCGTCGTCCTGGCGTTCGCCGCCGCGTCGGCCGTCACCTTCCTCTTCGAGACGTTCGTGCCGGGCGCCGGGCCGCGCCTCGTCGCGGTCCTGAGCGGCACCATGGCGGCCGTGGTCGCGGCGAGCCTCGTCAGGACGCGGCGCCAGGAGGCGACCCTCGAGGCGAGCGAGACGCGCTTCCGGCTCCTCATGGACGGCGTCCAGGACTACGCCATCTACATGGTGGACACGGCGGGCCGCGTGACCACCTGGAACGCCGGCGCCGAGCGGATCCTCGGCTACCGCGCCGAGGAGGTGATCGGCCGCCCGATGGCCCGCTTCTACCCCGAGGCGGAGGCCGCGGCCGGGCGTCCGGCCCGCGAACTCGCCGCGGCGGCCGAGCAGGGGCGGTACGAGGACGAGGGGTGGCGGGTCCGCGCCGACGGTTCGCGCTTCTGGGCCGGCGTCGTGACGACCCCCCTCAGGGACGCGAGCGGCGCCCTCGTCGGCTTCGCCCGGATCATGCACGACCTCACCCAGCGGCGGCAGGCCGAGGAAAGCCTCGCGCTCCACGCCCGCCAGCAGGCGGTCGTCGCGGAGATCGGGCAGCGGGCGCTCGCCGGCGGGGACCTCGAGGCGCTCATGACCCACGCCGCCGCGCAGGTCGCCGACACGCTCGGCACCCGCTACGCGGGCGTCCTGACGCTCGAGGCCGGAGGGGACCGGCTCAGGCTCGTCGCCGGGGTCGGCTGGCGGGCCGGCCTCGTCGGGAGCGCCACCGTCCCGGCCGGGCCCGGGTCGTACGGCGGCGTGGTGCTCGCGGCGCCGGGGCCGGTCCTCGTGAACGACCTCGCGGCCGAGACCCGCTTTCCCGCGCCTTCCCTCCTGGTCGAGCACGGCGCCGTCTCCGGCGTGAGCGTGGCCATCCCGGGCGATTCGTCTCCCGTCGGCCTCCTCGCCGCCCATGCGACCGACGGGCGGCGCTTCTCCGAGGACGACGCGCACTTCGTGCAGTCGGTCGCCAACGTGCTCGCGAGCGCGATCGCCCGCGCGGCGGCCGAGCGCGCCCTGCGCGAGAGCGAGGCGCGGTTCGCCGGCATCGTCGACTCGGCGATGGACGCCATCATCACCATCGACGAGGCGCAGCGCATCACCGTCTTCAACCGCGCCGCCGAGGCGACGTTCCGCTGCCGGGCGGCCGACGTGATCGGCCAGCCGCTCGACCTGCTCATCCCGGAGCGGTATCGGGCGCCGCACCGCGAGCACGTCCGGCGCTTCGGGGAGACCGGCGTCACGAGCCGCTCGATGCGCAGCCCCGGGCTCCTCGTCGCCCGCCGGATGGACGGCGAGGAGTTCCCCATCGAGGCGACGATCTCGCAGATGGAGGTGGGGGGCCAGCGGCTCTACTCCGTGATCCTGCGCGACATCTCGGAGCGCAAGCGGGCGGAGGAGGCGTTGCGGCAGAGCGAGGCACGCCTGGCCGCCATCATCGGCTCGGCCATGGACGCGATCATCAGCGTCAACGCCGAGCAGCGCATCGTCCTCTTCAACGCCGCCGCCGAGCAGATGTTCCAGATCCCGGCGTCCGAGGCGATCGGCCAGCCGCTCGACCGGTTCATCCCCGAGCGCTTCCGGGCGGAGCACCGCGAGCACATCCGCCGCTTCGCGGAGACCGGCGTCACGAGCCGCACCATGTGGCGTCCGGGCGACCTCCTCGCGCTTCGCGCCGACGGGGTGGAGTTCCCGATCGAGGCCTCCATCTCGCAGATCGACATCGCCGGCCAGCGCCTCTTCACGGTCATCATCCGCAACGTCTCCGAGCGCAAGCGGGCGGAGACCGCGCTCGCCCGGCAGGCGGAGATGCTCGCCCGGATGAGCCAGGAGGCGCAGGCGCGCGAGGCCTACATCCGCAACGTCGTCGAGAGCCTGCGGGACGGCCTGGTCGTGCTCGACCGGGAGGGACGGGTCTCGGTGTGGAACGACGCCATGGCGCGGCAGGTCGGTCTCGAGGCGGCCAGGGCCCGCGGCCGGTCCTATCGCGACCTCGACACCTGCCTCGGCGGAGAGGCCGCCCTCTCGGCCGTCGAGCGGCTCCTCGGCGGCCGTGCGGAGGAGTTCGTCCTCGAGGCGGTGGAGCAGGTCGGGCTGCCGGGCGGCCGGCGGGTGCGCAACGTGCGCGGCAGCCTCCTGCGCGACAGCGGGGGGCCGAACGGCGTGGTCCTCCTCCTCGAGGACATCACCGAGCGCGTGGCGCTCGAGCGGGCCGCGCAGCAGGCCGACAAGCTCGCGGTGCTCGGGACCCTGTCGGCCGGGGTCGCCCACGAGATCAACAATCCCATCGGCATCATCATGTCGCGCATCGAGCTGATGATCGAGGACGCCGACCGGACGGGGCTGCCGGCCGAGGTGCGCGACGACCTCGCGGTGCTGCGCCGCAACGCCGAGCGCGTCGCCCGCATCGCGCGCAGCCTCCTCTCCTACGCCCGAAAGACCCCGGGCCAGAAGGCGCCGCTCGACCTCAACACCGTGGTCGACGAGATGCTCCTCCTCGTCGGCAAGCAGGCGATCACGGAGAAGATCACCATCGAGAAGCAGCTCGGGGCGAACCTCCCCCTCGTGGTGGGGGACGTGAACCAGCTCGCGCAGGTTCTCCTCAACCTCGTCAACAACGCCCGCGAGGCGATGACGGGGGGCGGGACGATCCGCCTCACCACCTCGGCCGACCCCGACCGGCCGGGCTGGGTGCGGCTCAGCGTGGCCGACACCGGCCCCGGCATCCCGGCCGACCTCCAGGGCCGCATCTTCGACCCCTTCTTCACCACCAAGCCGACCGGTTCCGGTCTCGGCCTCGCCGTGAGCTTCGGCATCGTCAAGGACCACGGCGGCGTCATGACGGTCGAGAGCCGCGAGGGGGAGGGCGCGACCTTCACCATCGCGCTCCCCGGGGTCGGACTCCCCGTCTGACGCGTCCCCGCTTTCCTCCCGCCCTGGGGCGGACCCGCCGCGGCGGGACACGCCTGTCCCATCGGCCGTGACCCGGCACTCCGGCCGATAGCCGCCAAGGCTCCGAATCGACACGCGATTCAGCGCGGGCGTCCACATGGCCTCCTGCTTGCAGTCGACCCGGTTGCCGGCCGATCGGGGCCGCAACGACTCGGGGAAGGAGACGCCATGTATCGCCGCGTACTGGTTCCGCTCGACGGCTCGGCACTCGCTGAGCGTGCCCTCGCCCACGCGGAGCGGATCGCCGCCCCTGGCGGCGAACTCGTCCTCTTCGAGGTGCTCGAGCCGGAGATGGTCATGCCGCCCATGCCGCCGGGCGAGACGGCCACCGTCCGGGACGCCGAGCGCGTCGCGCGCGAGATGCGCGAGGCTTCGGCCCGGGCCCGCCAGACCGCCGAGCGCTACCTCGAGAACGTCAAGCGCCAGGTGCGCCGCAGCGACCTCGGCGTGAGCGTGCGCGTCGAGGAGGGGCAGCCGGCCGAACGGATCGCGCAGGCCGCCGCCGACGTGGACGCGATCGCCATGACGACCCACGGCCGCACCGGTCTCGCCCACCTCTTCATGGGCAGCGTCGCCGAGAAGGTCATCCGGCACGCGCCGGTGCCGGTGCTCGTCGTCGGCGCCAGGCCGGCGGAGGGGCGCTAGCGATGGCGACCGTCCTGCACGCGACCGACTTCTCGTCCGGCGCCGACGCGGCGCGGCGGGAGGCGATACGCATGGCGAGGCTCCTCGGCGCCGATCTCCTCATCGTTCACGTCGTCGAGGACATCGTCGTCGGCCCCGAGGTGCCGGTGGCGGACCTGGACCGGGTGTACGAGGCGCAGATCGCCTGGGCCGAGCGCGAGCTGGCGGCCCGGGCGGCCGAGGCGCGGGCGGCCGGCATCGAGACGCGCACGCGTGTGCTGCGGGGCTCGACGCCGGACGCCATCGTGCGGGCCGCCGAGGCCGAGGGGGCGAGCCTCGTCGTCGTCGGCACTCACGGCCGAGGCGGCGTGCGCCGGCTCCTGCTCGGCAGCGTTGCCGAGCGGATCGTCCGGACCTCGCCCTGTCCGGTCCTGACCGTCAGGGAGTCGACGTCCACGGGAAAGACCACGTAGGCCTGTGTGCGGCGGTCGAACCACCCGACCACCGTCTCAAGGAGGGATCCATGAAGACCGTCTCGCTCATCGTCGTGCCGACCGACTTCTCGGCCGGCAGCGAGGCCGCCGCCCAGCAGGCCGCCTGGCTCGCCGGACGGCTCGGGGCGCGCCTGCACGTGGTGCACGCCTTCGTCGGCCTCACGCACTCCGCGGCCGGCGTGGCGCCGGGCCTGATGGACGACCTCAGGGCGGCCGAGGAGGCGATGCGCGGGCAGGCGCGCCGCGACCTCGAGGCGTTCGCCGAGCGGTTCGCCCGCGAGGCGGGCGGCGTGCCGGTGACGACCGCGCTGGTCGAGGCCGGCGTCTCCGCGGCCGACGCCATCGTCCGGGCCGCGACGGAGGCGAAGGCCGACCTCATCGTCATGGGCACGCACGGCCGGACGGGGCTTCGCCGCGCCCTCCTGGGGAGCGTCGCGGAGCGGGTCGTGCGGACGGCCGACATCCCGGTCCTCGTCGTCAAGTGACGTGGCGCCCGGCGCCGAGGCGACCGGGCGCGTGGAGGTTTCGATGCGTGTAGCGCAGTGGATGAGCCGGGCGCCGGTGACGGTGACCCCCGACACGCCGGTCTCGGAGGCCAAGCAGGTCATGGAGCGCCAGAGGATCCGGCACCTGCCGGTGGTCGAGAGGGACCGGCTGGTCGGCATCGTGACCGACCGGGACATCCGGCTCAACCTGCCGTCGCCGGCCACGTCGCTCTCGATCTGGGAGATCAACTACCTCCTGGCGCGACTGACCGTCGGCGAGGTGATGACGAAGCAGCCGATCACGATCGAGCCCGACCGGGAGGCCACCGAGGCGGCAAGGCTCATGCTCGAGCACCGTATCGGCGCCCTGCCGGTCGTGGAGAACGGGGCGCTCGTCGGGATCGTCACCGAGACCGACCTCCTGCGCGCGTGGGTGTCGTGAGGCGCGATGGCGATGGCGATACGCAGACTCGACCGCAGACCGGAGCGGAAGGTCACCAGGACCGGCGCCAAGCCGCCGGTCGCGAGGCTCGTGAAACGCCTGAGCGAGCCGACCGTGTGCCGGCGGTGCGGCGCGGTGTTCGCGCGGCAGACCTGGCGGGCGTCCCGGACGCTGACGCACGCGGCGCTCGCGCGCGCCACGTGGACCACCTGCCCCGCCTGCCGGCAGGCGGGCGAGGGGATCGGCTACGGGCGGGTCATCATCCGCGGCGCGTACGCCGCAGAGCACGAGCGGGAGATCCGCCGCCGGATCCGGAACGTCGCCGAGCGGGCGCAGTTCACGCAGCCGGAGCGGCGCGTCGTGTCGGTCGATCGTCGGGAGGGGCCGGCGGTCCTCGAGGTGCTGACGACCTCGCAGAAGCTCGCGCACCGCATCGTGCACGAACTCAAGAAGGCCTTCCGCGGTCGCGCACGCTACGCCTGGTCCGACCGCGACGGCTCGCTCGTGGCGACCTGGGAGCGGGATCGCTGATCCCGGAAGCGGCCCCGGCGCGGCATGACGCGTCGAGGGCGGACGCGGTCCGACCTCGAGGCAGGGAGGGAGTGACGTGGCGAACGACGTGGATGGGGCGAGGGCCAGACTGCTCGAGCGGCGGCGGGCGCTGCTCGCCACCGTGGCCGGGGTCGAAACGGAGTTGAAGGGCCTCGAGAACGAGGTCGAGAGGGAGTTCGTCGAGCAGGGGCAGGAGGAGACGATGGCCCGCCTCCTCTCGCGCCTCGACGTCCGCGCCAGGCACGAACTGGACGAGATCGAGGCCGCCCTGGGGCGGCTCGCCGCGGGCGAGTACGGGTGGTGCGAGCGGTGCGGCGAGGCGATCGCGCCGGCCCGGCTCGAGGCGCTGCCGACGACGCGATTCTGCCTCGGCTGTGCCGAGGAGGCAGAGCGGGCAGAGGGCCCGCGAGGAGGTGTCGCATGATGAGAGCCATTGCACCCTTTTCCGGACTGAGCACGCTTCGGCGGGAGATGGACCGGCTGTTCGACCGGTTCGCCGACTTCGACCTGCCCGAGCTGCGCTGGGGCGGCGAGTGGACGCCGGCGCTCGACGTGTCGGAGACCAAGGACGCGATCATCGTCAAGGCCGAGGTCCCCGGCATCGACCCGTCGAAGATCGAGGTGACGCTCGAGGAGGGGCTCCTCACGATCAAGGGCGAGAAGACCGAGGAGAAGGAGGCGAAGGACGAGCAGGTCTACCG